>NZ_SCHP01000031.1 GCF_013607485.1 Bombilactobacillus bombi | reverse complement strand
AGGTGGACTAATGGCAATTCAAATTTCTGCGGAATTATTAGAGGGAGTGGTTCTATCAGCCTTAAAACACGATGATTTATATGGATATTCATTAACCCAGCAGGTACAAACGGTATTTGATATTTCAGAATCTACTATTTATCCAGTTCTCCGGCGTTTAAAGAAAAAGCAGTATTTAACTACGTATGATCAGCCCTTTCAAGGACGTAATCGCCGTTATTATCAATTAACTGATTTAGGCCGGCAGCGACTTAAGACAATTATGGCTGAATGGCAAGACTTTTATCAAAAGGTTAACCAGGCTTTAGGGCAGGGGGATGGATAACAAATAGTAGCTTCAATTAATACTGTAGATTATGAAGATTAATAAAGGAGGAAGCTTGATGTTAAAGGTTAAAGATATAGATGTCTTTATTGGTCATAAAAAAATCATTAAAGATGTTTCATTTCAAGTACCAGCAGGTGCGATTGTAGGCTTAGTGGGGCCTAATGGTGCTGGCAAAACCACTATTATGAAGACTATCCTGGGTTTAACCAAATTTAAGGGCAATATTTTAGTGGCCAATCAAACAGTAACTGAAAATAATCATTTAGCCTTAGCAAATGTGGGAGCCTTAATTGAACATCCAGCGATCTATCCTTTTTTAACAGGTCTACAAAATTTGGAATTATACGCTCGTGACAAAGGTGACATGGTTCAATTAACTTCAACTTTAGAGATGGATTCTTATATCAATACCAAGGCCAAGGGTTATTCTTTAGGAATGAAGCAAAAACTGGGTATTGCGATTGCTTTGCTTAATCAGCCCCAACTAGTGATTCTTGATGAACCGATGAACGGCCTAGATATCGAAGCCACCATTAGCGTACGCAAATTAATCAAACACTATGCTGAACAGGGAACCGCTTTTCTTATTTCAAGTCACGTTTTAAGTGAGCTGCAGAAGGTAATGAACCAAGTGGTGCTGATTAATGCAGGTAAAATCATTATCAACCAATCAACTGCTGAATTTAATCGGGTCAGTCGGCAAAACTATAAGGTAATCACAGAAGACAACCCATGTGCAATGCAAATTTTGCAAAAGCAGAAGATTTCTTTTACCCCTAAGGATGACTACCTGGTTGTGCGCCAAAAGGATATCTTTACTATTCAGGATGAATTATTTAAGAATAGATTACACCTGCAGGAAATGTTGCCATTGGAAGCTAACTTTGAGAATATTATCGTCAATATTTTAGACCGAGAAAGAGGTAAGAACGATGCGCACTAGTCTCAAAGAAGAAATCTTTAAGTTTTATCATCAAAAAATTGCCTTATATGGGTTAGTGACCATGCTGCTCTTAATGATTTACAGTGTATTAACGAAAAATATTACCAAGAGTATGTTAGCCGTTGGCTTTGGGTCCATCGAATGGATCCCCATTATTCTAATTGCCGTCGGTTCAGCTTTCTTTGCTATGGAATATACTAACAATACTATCATCATGTTGATGTATAAGCATTCCAGTAAAATTAAGATTTATCTGGCCAAATTCCTAGTTGTTGTAATCTATGGTCTCATTTTGACAGTGGTCGCTATTTTATTTACTTTAGTATTGAAGCTGCTTCTTGTACCTGGTGAATTCAGCTGGAGTGCTAACTTTCAAGAACATGCACTATGGGTAGACCTGCTGCTAAACATGGCGGGTGTCGTCATCTATTCTTTATTTATTGTTGGACTGTCATTCATGCTGATTATGCTGGTTAAAGTCAATGCAGTTGTAATCTGCGTGGGACTATCTTTGGCCTTTTTTGGTGCTAGTTTTTCCAGTGGCTTGATGACAGCTCTGCCATCACTGATTGGACTCACCAAGTGGAACCCACTTAGTCTAATTTTTATCTCTCAGCAGCTAACTAGAAGCTCGATTAGTCTCAAGTCTAACCTAACTGATGTGCAGTTGGTGGTGGCCACAATTATTTACAGTATCTTCTTTGCAGTCCTGGGGTACTATTTGTTCAAGCATCGCCGGGTTTAGACGACAGAAGGGAGCGTTAAAAATATGCTCTACAGTATTAAACAAGAATTTTATAAGTTGAACCACAAAAAAATTGCATGGATTGCGCCAATTATCTTGCTTGCGCTAATGATCTTAGCAGGATATTCGTTGAGTGCTGAAGAAAATAAGCTCTTGCTTGCGCTTTGTTTTGATGCACCCGATTGGATTATGTTCATTTTAGTAGTGGTCGGCGCTACCACTTTTTCCATGGAATTTCAAAACAATGCTATCTTAACCTTGCTTTATAAGGCTGCTAACAAGGTTAATGTCTATTTGTCAAAGTACATTGTTCTGTTTATCTATGACGTCTTTTTACATCTTTTGGCACTTATCTATACTGTGTTTTTGCATTATACCTTATTTAGGACAAACGTAAAGTGGACAGCGACTTACTTATACGGCCAGCCTGTTTGGAAAAACATGTTGCAGGCAACAACGATTGATCTGGTAACTACGATGTTAGTTATTACGCTGATATTCTTATTGTCATGCTTGATTAATAACAATGCAATTGTAGTTACTGTTGGCTTTCTGTTGGTTTTCATGGGGCAAGCTGTTTCCAGTGATTTGTTAAATTCGAATAGGTTTATCAATTTGATGAAATGGAATCCGCTGAACATGATGGAATTGACTAGACAGTTTTGTAATTACTCGATGTATGTTCAAACAACTCATCTGAATAATAGTCAAATTCTTAATGGCTCACTAGGATATATTGCCGTCTTCTTTATCCTTGGATACTTGGTATTTCGCCAGAAACGTTTTTAAAAACAATAATAATAAATAAACATTACTGTTGACCAATCAGATTTAAGGTTAGCATGTTTAGATTAGGAGTAAGCAATGAAAAAATATTTTTGGACTATTTTATCAGTAATACTAATAGGTATTATGGCAGTAGGAATTGCTGGTTTTACAAATCAAAAACATTTAAAAGCTGAGCAGAGTCCTTTAGGTCAGCGTTTGACCAAAAAGCAATTTCAAAAATACCCTGCCTACCAAGTGGGACAGAAATTTAAATTTATTAATTTATCCGTAGATCAAGCGGATATCACTGTGCAAACAGGAGATAAATATCAAGTGCAAGTGCAAAACAATGCCTCTAAACCGATTGTAGTCAAAAAATATCAACAGAATTTAGTTATTCGGCAATGGACACAGCATCATGCACATTCGATACCAGCTCATAGTGCAAGGATTGTTATTACAGTCCCAAATAAAGCGGCTCTAAAAGCTGTCAAATTAACCTTAGATAGCGGTAACTTGGTGTTCAAAAATCTACAATTGACCCAATCTAGTTATGCAGCAACAGATTCAGGCCATATCGCCATGCAAAACTGTGACTTACAAAAAATTCGTTTAGCCTTTGATACTGGAAAAGTTACCCTTGATAAATGTAAATTAAGACATTTAACCATGGCTTGTGATGAAGGTGACGTCAAAATTAAGCAAAGTCAATTATTAGGTAAAAGTCGGATTGTCAGCGACGATTTACAGCTGAGTTTGCAAGATGTTAACAAGGATTTAAGTTACCACTTTATAGGCAGCGATATTTCTGGTTCTTATTATGGTAAAGATATTGATGGTGATAAACATTTCAGTCATTACAAAAACAGCAAAAATAGTCTCCATATAGTCGGTGATGATTTACATTTAACAGTGAAATAGAGGCATAACATGAAGAGCAAAATAATTATTGTTAATAATGTTACTCAAAAATTTTCTTTGGGTGCAAAAAAAGTTACGCAAGTTTTGAAGGGAATTTCATTATCAGCTTCTACCCAAGAATTTCTTAGTATTGTAGGACCATCAGGCAGTGGAAAATCAACATTATTAAATTGTATGTCTGGCTTAACGCAACCGACTAGTGGTCAAGTTTTAATTAATGGTGTTAATCCTTATCATTTGCGACCATCTCGATTAGCACAAATGCGTCGCCAAGAGATTGGTTTTATCTTTCAATCTTATAATTTGATTCCTGCTCTACCAGTGTTTGAAAATATTGTACTGCCTTTACGTTTAGCTGGTAAAAAAATTAAACGCCGAGTAGTGCGACAATTATTAGACCAAATGAATTTTGCTGCTGACTTAAACAGTTTTGTCACCAATTTATCTGGAGGTGAGAAGCAAAAAGTAGCAATTGCTCGTGTCTTATTAACACAGGCAAAGATTATTTTTGCAGATGAACCAACAGGAGCGGTAGATTCAGTTTCCAAAGAAATTATCTTTCAATTATTACGCAAATTAGCAGATGATGGTGCTTGTGTAGTGATGGTAACTCATGATATTGACCTAGCCACTAGAACTGATCGAACTATTACTTTAAAAGATGGTATTATTCAACAAGACTTGAAAAAACCAACCGCACAGCAGTTATTGACAGCAATGGAAATGAGATGAAATGATGTTAGTTTTAATTTGGTGGCAATTTAAACATTCTTGGAAAAAGTGGCTAGGAACTTTATTTGTTTTTATAACTGCAGGATTGTTTTTAGGTTTTACTGCAATTGGAAGCTTTTCGACAATTCAGGAACATTTGAATTATGGAAATTTCAATCCGGTGGAATTATTTCTGATGCCTACTATCTTTGGTGTAGTAACGTTGATTCTTATTATCAAAGGTATGACTCGCTTGTTAATTAATAGTTTTAAAAAAGAATATTCTCTATGGGCAGTTTTGGGTGCTAATCCTAGCCAATTAGCTAGAATAATTAGTAGTCAAATGGTACTTATTAGTATAGTAGGGGGAGCTTTCGGGTATCTTTGCTCTTATCCAGTTGTAGTTCATTTATATTCATGGGTACGGACTTCGCCGGGAATGCAGCAATTTCCTTCTATGGCATTTCATTTTTCAACTTTATCTTTATTGATAACTTTATTAAGTATTGGAACAATTAGTGGCATAATGAGCTTTTTTGCAGCACATAAAATTTTTTACTCAGCCCAAAATCAGAGCCAGCATTGGTCTAATTTAAGAAAATGGGGCATGTCACCAATTAAATGGATAGTAAGTTTAATTAGTTTGGGTGGGTTGATATATCTTTATCACTTGTTTTTTATCCAACCCCAGGCTTTACGGCTGTTATTAGGATCAAACAAGGCATCACTAGCAAGTTTATATACACCTTTATTTTTAGGAATGACGTTCGTAACTATTATTCTTTTTAGTTTGACAGCCTCATTTAGTTTGCCTTTTTTAACAAAATTAATTAGTAAATTGTTTATGAAACAACCCTTAAAAACATTTACAACTGCTTATTGGAATGTTCTAAGTAAAAATGATTTTTTGAGGTCAGTTATTGTACCATTATTTATTTTGTCATTGTTATGTTCATTTTTTGCTTATTTGGCAATTGATTTAGCCGGTATTGCCTCTAGACGTAGTCTAAGAGGTTTATTAGGTACTTTAGCTATTTTTTTAGGAGCTCCTTTTTTAGTAATTCTTGCAAATGCAATTTCAATTACTGTTATTTCAAGTGCAGAACGTAATTCCAATCTTCATCAGTTACAGATGTTAGGTTTTTCTTTAAAAGACTTACTATGCGAAAAATATTGGGAAGCGAGTTTATACGCACTTTTGATTTTTGCAGTAGGAGTGGTTAATAACATCTTTTTATTTAAGGCAATTATTAGAGCAGCTCAGAATACGGGAGTTGTTGTAAGAGATAATTGGGGCTCAATTTTTATTTTGCCAATGTTATGTGGATTTTTAGCATTTTTATTTGTGGCTGTTATCGATATACTACATATCTATCATGTCAATCAATGAGGGCAAACTAGTCAGAAAATATTAGTTTTGATTTAAATTTATTAATTGATTGATAATAAACTTCTAAATCATGATATTTTTCATTGTGAAAAATATCCTTGGCTAAGGTTCATTTGTGCTGAAAGCCCAAGTGTTGAGGCATTTTTTGACTCTTAAAATTAGTTGCTTCAGTATAACAGCTACAATATGTACAAAAAAGTGATTGGGACAATTATCATCCCAATCACTTTTTAAGTTCCCTGTGTTTCTAATTGCAACGGGTCTAGGTTTTATTCCGTTTTATTAGGATCAGCGTCTGCACTAATCACAATTTTATCATCTTGAATATCAGCTTTTAGATGCTGACTATCTGGATGATCTAAATAGTAATCAGCTACCTTATCTTCAATTTGATCTTGAATTACCCGCCGTAATGGACGTGCTCCCATACTTGGATTATAACCTAAATCAACAATCTTTTCTTTAGCAGCAGGAGTAACGGTGATATCTAAGTTTTGATCAGCAATCATCTTATTGGTATCATCAATCATGAGGTCAACAATTTTTAATAAACTATCTTTTTCTAATGGCTTGAATTCGATAATGCCATCGAAACGGTTCAAGAATTCTGGCTTAAAGAAATTACCCAATTTATCAATAACTGAGTTCGTTGTGCCACTAGCCTCGGCACCAAAGCCCACACTAGCTTCTGTTGTGCCTTGACCAGCATTAGAAGTCATAATAATAATAGTATCTTTGAAGCTGACAGTTCGACCTTGTGAATCGGTTAAACGACCATCATCCATAATCTGAAGGAACATATGCATTACATCAGGATGAGCTTTTTCAATTTCATCCAGCAGAATTAAGCTGTAAGGATGACGCCGAACTTTTTCAGTTAATTGACCAGCTTCTTCATAACCAACATACCCTGGAGGAGAACCAATTAATTTAGAGACGCTGTGTTTTTCCATGTATTCCGACATGTCAAAACGAATCATGGCATCCTTGCTGCCAAATAATTGCCGCGCTAATTGTTTAGCTAGTTCAGTTTTACCTACACCAGTTGGTCCCACAAAGAGGAAGGAACCAATTGGGCGGCCAGTTTTATTAAAGCCCACCCGATTGCGACGAATTGCTCGACTGACTTGTTGAACGGCATTTTCTTGACCGATAACATGAGCTTCTAAAGCTGGAGTTAGATTCCGCAATTGTTCTTGTTCTTGGGACTTCAATTCACCGACTGGGATATTAGTTTTTTCTTCAACAATTTTTTCGATATCTTTTTCAGTTACGGTTGGTTCTTTTTCAGTATCGACTTTGTTGTCACGCATTGCTTCAAATTTCTTAACTTGATCACGATAAAAAGCGGCTTTTTCGTAATCTTCTTGTTTGAGAGCAGCTTGCTTTTGTGATTCCGCTTCATCAATTTTCTTTTGTACATCTTTAGGATCGATAGGATTCAAGGTTAAATTCTTACGAGAACCAGATTCATCCAATAAATCAATGGCTTTATCAGGTAAGAAACGATCTTGAATGTAGCGGTTAGACAAAGTTGCAGCTGCTTCAATGGCATCAGCAGTATATTTAACATGGTGATAATTTTCATATTTAGGCTGAATACCCTTGAGAATTTCCAAAGTCTGCTCGACACTAGGTTCATTGACTTCTACTGGCTGCAATCTACGGGCAAGGGCAGAGTCTTTTTCGATTTGACGATATTCATTAAAGGTAGTTGCACCAACTAGTTGCAATTCACCCCGAGCTAAGGCTGGCTTTAAGACATTACCAGCATCCATACCGCCTTCGGCATTACCAGCACCAACAATTTCATGAATTTCATCAATGAATAAGATAATATTCTTATTTTGATGTAGTTCCTTAATTAATTGTTGCATACGTTGTTCAAATTGTCCTCGCACACCAGTTCCTTGAACTAGGGACACTACATCTAAACGTATAACACGTTTATTTTGTAATTTTTCCGGAACTTGGCTATCAACAATCTTTTGAGCCAAACCTTCAACAACCGCTGTTTTACCGACACCAGCTTCACCAATTAAAACAGGATTATTTTTAGTTCTGCGATTTAAAATTTCAATAACACGAGAAATTTCTTGATCACGGCCAATTACGGGGTCAATTTTACCAGCTTTTGCTTGGGCGGTTAAATCCACACCGTACTGGTCTAAGATACCATTGCCGCCTCGACGATGGCCACCGCCTTGAGCCGTTTGACTGGGAACTTCTTGCCCACGCCTCAAAGCTGCTTGCTGAGGATCAATTGAGCCAAAAAGCTCACTTAAATCACCGAATCCGAAGGGATCATTGTACATCATTGAGTTGGCGCCTTGGCCTTGTTGTTCTCTTAATTTTTGATAACAGTTTTGGCAGAGATTAACTTCTGCGCGTCGACCGTTAACACTAGTATAGAGATGGATAGTTGCTTCATTTTTATGACAATTTTGACAAAGCATTAACACGATTCCACCTTTCTTTTTCTAAATTAGTAAGTTGATTACATGGGAAAATACGACTGTGAGGAATGTAAATTAGAATAAATGTAAAATCACAGTTTCATCAAGTAATTGGCTTACTTGTGAATCATGCAGAGTACTAATCATTTAGTACAATTGTTATTATACGATTAGCACTCGATACATGCAAGTGCTAAGTACTGAATTTTTTATTAAATATTTCTGCTCCTGCAAAATTAGCTGAAATATAATATAATAGTAGAAAACGAATTAGGAGTTGAGGCGATGGATTTTACAACGAAGCTGCAAGAACTAATTGCTGGTAAAATTGAACAAATCACTGTGAATGAAGCGGATTTTTTCGCTTTCAATCAAGCCTGGCTGGCCTGTCCCCAACACAAACAAATTGTCGGAACTGCTTTCCATGATGGAAAAATTATCTATCACTTTTCTGAAAACGGAAACACCTAGAAGGATGTAGGAATCTTTAAAGTTTTTTTATCTAAAAACTTGCCATGTTTTTTGAATAATGGTAATGTTAAATTTGATGTTAAGTTAATCTTTTCATTAAAGTATGAAAATTATTTTTATTTAAAGTGAGGTTTTTAAAATGGAAAAGAAAGATTTTCATGTAATCGCAGAAACAGGAATACATGCACGTCCAGCAACAATGTTAGTTCAAACTGCTAGCAAATTCAGTTCTGATATTAACTTAGAATATTCTGGCAAAACTGTTAACTTAAAATCAATTATGGGTGTTATGTCTCTTGGTGTTGGTCAAGGTGCTGATGTAACCATTACTGCTGATGGCGATGATGCTAGTGATGCAATGGCTGCAATTTCAGAAACCATGACAAAGGAAGGTCTTTCAGAATAATGACTAAAACCTTAAAGGGAATTGCTGCAAGTGACGGATTTGCAACAGCGCCGGCATATTTATTAGTTGAACCTGATCTTTCCTTTAAGAAATCTTCAGTAAACGATGTCGACGCCGAAATTCAACGCTTACAAAAAGCAATTAAAAAGTCTGATGATGAATTAACTACAATTCGTGATATTGCACAAAAATCTTTAGGTGAAGAAGAAGCACAAGTTTTTGATGCTCATAAGATGATTTTGGCAGATCCAGAATTTACTGGCGAAGTTGAAAAACAAATCCAAGAGCAAAAAATCAATGCTGAACAAGCTCTTAAAGAAGTTGCAGATAAGTTTGTGGCAATGTTTGAAGCTATGACTGATAATAAATATATGCAAGAGCGGGCTGCGGATGTTCGTGATGTTACTAAACGGATTATGAGCCACTTATTAGGAGTGGAATTGCCAAATCCCGCTTTGATTGATCATGAGGTTATTATTGTGGCTCATGATTTGACTCCTAGTGATACAGCGCAACTCAATAAGAAATACGTCAAAGCATTTGTGACTGATGTTGGTGGACGGACAGCGCACTCGGCTATTATGGCACGTTCGTTAGAAATTCCTGCTATTGTAGGTACTGATACTGTCACTCAAGACGTTCAAGCTGGTGAAACTCTAATCATTGATGGTGTTGATGGTGAAGCTGTTATTGAACCTAGTTCGAGTGATATTGAACACTACCAAAAGTTAGCTCAAGAATATGCTGCTCAAAAAGCTGAATGGGCTAAACTAAAAGATGCGGCAACTGTAACAGCTGATGGCAAACATTTTGACATTGCTGCTAATATTGGTACCCCAAAAGATTTAGCAGGAGTCACTGCTAATGGTGCTGAAGCTATTGGTTTATATCGGACGGAATTCTTATATATGGATTCTGCTGAATTGCCAACAGAAGAAGACCAATTCCAAGCTTACAAAGAAGTTTTGGAAGGTATGAAGGGCAAACCAGTAGTTGTTCGGACGATGGATATTGGTGGCGACAAGCATTTACCATATCTACCTTTACCAGAAGAAATGAACCCCTTCTTGGGCTATCGGGCAATTCGAATTAGCTTAGATCGGCAAGATATTTTCCGGACACAGCTTCGGGCGTTGTTACGTGCTTCTGCTTTTGGTAAATTAAGGATTATGTTCCCAATGATTGGGACATTGCAAGAATTTCGTCAAGCAAAAGCAATTTTGCTGGAAGAAATGGACAAGCTTAAGGAACAAGGAATTGATTATGATGTCAATGTTCAAGTTGGTATCATGATGGAAGTTCCAGCAGCAGCAGTGCTAGCAGATCAATTTGCTAAAGAAGTTGATTTCTTTAGTATTGGGACAAATGACTTAATTCAATATACAATGGCAGCTGACCGTGGTAACGATCGCGTTTCTTATTTGTATCAGCCTTACAATCCTTCAATTTTGCGCTTGATTAAGCATGTGATTGATTCAGCTCATCAAGAAGGTAAATGGGTTGGTATGTGTGGTGAAGCTGCTGGAGATCCTGTAATGGCACCATTATTAATGGGTATGGGCTTAGATGAATATTCGATGAGTGCTACCTCAATTTTGAAGGTGCGTTCTTTGATGAAACATCTAAGCACAGAAGAATTAAAACCACTAGTTGATCAAGCTTTAAATGTTTCTTTAACTAATGATGATAATAAAAAATTAGTCAGTGAGTTTATAGCTCAGCATAAACATTAATGCTAGGCTGTTATTTACGATCAATCCGTAAGGGAATTAACCTTTACGGTTTTTTTATTATCAAGTATTAGGGGCAATTTATGAGGTCTAAGGATTGACATTCTATGTTTACAATTGTAAATTTAAGTTAATCTTATAGTTAAAAGAGGTGTAATTTATGGAAGAAATTTCCAATGCCGAATGGGAAGTTATGCGGGTAGTCTGGACATTGAAACAAGCAACCGCTCAAGAAATCATTGCCAATTTACAACAATATCATTGGCGTCCAGCGACGATCAAGACTCTCATTGGCCGCTTGATAAAAAAGAATTGTTTGGCTGCTCATCGCCAACAGCGGCCTTTTGTTTATTATCCCCTGGTTAAAGAGGAAGCTACCATGAATCATGCCGCCGATGCTTTATTTAGCCACTTGTGTGCCATGAAAAGGGGGCAAACTTTGTTCAATTTATTAGAACAGACACCTCTAACACAAAGTGATATTCAAAAAATCCAGACACTCTTGGAGTATAAGGCTCAGCATGCTCCTACTCAGATTGCCTGCAATTGTTTGTTAGGAGGAGAGCAGTGTTGAATAATCAAGAACATATGTCTATGAATTCATCGTCACAGCATCATTCAATGATGCATGGTGGTCAAATGATGGATATGGGAAATTTAAAACAAAAATTTTGGACTTCGTTAATTTTGGCCGTTCCGATTCTTTTTCTAGCGCCAGCAATGGGAAAAAGCTTACCCTTTCAATTTCAGTTTCCGGGTTCTGAAATTGTTGTTGTGATTTTTGCCACAGCGCTATTCTTTTATGGAGGCGCAATCTTTTTAAAGGGAGCAGTGGCAGAATTAAAAAATCATCATCCTGAAATGATGACCTTAATTTCTTTGGGTATTACCACGGCTTATGTTTATAGTATATATGCTTTTATTCAAAGGGATGTACTGCACAATACCAATATTGAAATGGATTTCTTTTGGGAATTGGCGACATTGATTTTAATTATGCTGTTAGGCCATTGGCTAGAGATGAAATCATTGATGTCGGCACAAAATTCATTGACAGACTTGGCCTCATTATTGCCCGATAAGGTGCATCTACAAAAAGGCGAAAAAATTCAAGAGGTCGACTTAAATAAGGTGAAAATTGGTGATCGCTTTGTAGTACGGGCAGGCGAAGCTGTGCCCCTAGATGGTACCATAATTTCCGGAAGCAGTACTCTTAATGAGTCGTTAGTAACTGGAGAAAGCCGTACTGTGGCTAAAACAGTCGCCGATGCGGTGATTGGGGGCGCAATTAATGGCGATCAGACCCTCGTGGTTCAAGCAACCCAAAGCGTTAAAAGCGGTTTTTTGGCTAATATTTTACATTTAGTTCATAATGCGCAGTCGCAAAAATCGCGCCTAGAAACCTTAGCTGATCGTGTTTCCGGATGGCTGTTTTATGCGGCTGTGGTTATTGGAATTATAACTTTTATTGTATGGACTAGTTTGATTGATTTAACTACCGGACTGCAGCGATTGGTAACAGTCTTAGTAATTGCTTGTCCTCATGCGTTGGGTTTAGCAATTCCATTAGTTAATACGCGCAGTATGTCTTTAAGTTCTCAAAATGGGCTCTTAATTCGTAATCGGAAAGTCATTGATATTAGCCCGAAAATTGATTATGTATTATTGGATAAAACTGGCACTTTAACAGCGGGCAATTTTCAAGTCCAACAATGTCGTTCTTTGGTTAAGGATTTAAGTGACCAGGATGTTCGACAAATTATAGGTTCATTGGAACAAGATTCTAATCATCCTATTGCGCAAAGTGTTCAGCAGTATCTTCAAGACCAAAAAATTACGCCTTTACCAGCAAAACAGGTAACGACGATTACTGGCCAAGGAATCAAAGGCATAGTCAAAGATGAAGAATATCAATTGTTAAATCGTCAAGCCGTAGCAGCTAAAGACATTAAACTTCCAGATCCTTTGACAATGCCCTTGACAACTAGTTATTTAGTCAAAAATCAACAGGTATGTGGTTATTTAAGTGTTGGCGACCAACTCAAGCCCACAGCACAACAATTAATTACCCAGTTAAAGCAGCAGAATATTACTCCCATCATGCTTACCGGAGATAATCAAGCTGTCGCTGCCGAAGTGGCTAGCCAATTAGGCATTGATGATTTTAAGGCACAATTATTACCTCAAGATAAACAAACTGAAATTTTAAAATTGCAGGCCCAAGGTCATAAAGTCATGATGGTTGGTGACGGAATCAATGATGCTCCTAGTTTAGCACAAGCTGACATTGGTGTCGCTATCGGTGCCGGAACTGATATTGCGATGGATGCTGCTGATGTTATTTTAGTTGATAGCGAACCTTTAGACATCATAAAATTTTTACATTTAGCCAAAAACACCCATCGCAAAACAATCCAAAATCTCTGGTGGGGAGCCGGCTATAATATTGTAGCTTTACCATTAGCCAGTGGCTTATTTGCTTTTGCAGGCATCATTTTAAATCCCGCAGTTGGAGCCATTTTGATGACTTTATCCACAATTATTGTGGCTGTAAATGCCTCTTTACTCAAGATTTAATTTCATTATCTAAGTGATAATGAATCACCGCTGCTTGCAGTTGTTCAACAGTTAATAAGAGTATATCGGCTACTTTTTCTAAAATACTCTTATCTGCAGTTAATAATAATACTTGCTGATAATTAGTGCGTTGATATAGGCTAGCTTGGCTAGGCAGTCGGCTTTGTTGGCTAATCAACAGCTTTTGATTGTCCAGATTTAAATTTAAATAAATTAAATAAAATTCGTTTTTCATTATTGGAAGATGTGGTGCTTGTTTAATAAGTTTCCAACAGCTAGCAGCTTGTAGCTGCGGGGATTGATTAAATTGTAGTAAAACATAGTCTTGGTGATGTTGAATATTATAAGCAAAAAGACTATTTTGATTAATATAAGAACGCAAAAATTCTTTAGTACCCAAATTAATGATTAAATCAAACATAATTAAGCTCCTAATGAGGTGAATTCGATGAAATTAACAGTTTTAGGTTATTATGGCGGCTATTCATATCGCGGTCAAGGTACTAGTGGTTATTTATTACAAGACCAGGGCTTTAATCTCTTATTAGATTGCGGCAGTGGGGTATTAAACAGCTTAGAAAGTGTTTTGGATCCGTTACAATTAGATGCGGTCTTATTAACCCACTATCACCATGATCATACGGCAGATTTAGGTGTACTGCAATATTATTGGCAGCTCAAAAGCGGCTCCAAAAAACATTTAGAGCTGCCGATTTATGGTCATACACAAGATCCTGTCTCTTATA
>NZ_SCHP01000030.1 GCF_013607485.1 Bombilactobacillus bombi | reverse complement strand
GTATGAACTTATTTAGTCGAACAATATACTGCAACACCTATTAAAATATAGTTCCACCTAAATACAACTATAGACGTAGATACGATGTGATATTTACAATTTCAACAATTATGTGCTAAGCTATAACATTTTTTGACAATACAAAGATTTTCTTTCGGGTAGTTTTGGTTGTTTGCCGAAAACTATTATACCGAAGGGAAGTTTTTCTCGATAAAGCTCTTCTGTCCCCCACAAGTAAAACTTGTGGTTTATTTAACCCATATTAACCAAAAAGAGTTGAGCCATAAATCTGACTCAACTCTATTACTACAATTTGATTGCACTAAAAGTCTCTTAATTAAATTTAAAACAGCGATAATTGATTTTCATCAGGCAATTGATCAATCACATGATTTTGTGTTAAATAATCAATAATCGTTTTGGAAACCTTACCTCGTTTCGATAAGTCCTCTTTAGATAAGAAAGGCTGTTCTTCACGAGCGGCCACAATTTGTTTGGCCACACTTAAACCTAAACTGGGTACGGCAATGAATGGTGCTAATAAAGTGTGTTCATCAATAATTTGAAAATTAGTAGCATCAGATTTTTCAATATCAACCATTTTGATATTAATACCACGTGCCAAACACTCATTAGCGACCTCTAAAACTGTCAATAAATTTTTATCTTTGGTACTAGCATCCATTCCTTGTTCGTTAATCGCCTGCATCGCCGCTTCAACTGCATTTTTACCTTGCGCCATTGCTTGTAAATCAAACATATCACACCGTACTGAAAAATATGCACAGTAGTAAATAATTGGAAAATGAACTTTAAAATAAGCGATACGTAAGGCCATAATAATATAAGCTGTAGCATGAGCTTTAGGAAACATATATTTGATTTTTAAACAAGAATCAATATACCAATCAGGTACATTCTTATTGGCTCGCATTTCATCTTGCCATTCATCCGGAATTCCACGCCCTTTACGGACATGTTCCATAATTTGAAAAGCCATTTGGGAGTCCATACCCCAATGAATTAAATCCATCATAATATTATCCCGACAGCCGATAACATCTTTTAAGGTAACAATGCCTTGTTGAATATACTCTTCAGCATTTCCCAGCCACACATCCGTCCCGTGTGACAAACCAGATATTTGTAGCAGTTCAGCAAATGTTGTGGGATGAGTTTCTTCCAACATTCCGCGAACAAAGCGGGTTCCAAATTCAGGTATTCCCAAAGTCCCCATTTTAGAATTAATTTCTTCGGAAGTTACTCCTAATGATTCTGTTCCAGAAAATAATTTCATGACACCAGGATCATCAGTAGGAATAGTTTGAGGATCAATTCCCGATAAATCTTGCAACATCCGAATCATGGTCGGATCATCATGACCTAAAATATCAAGCTTTAAGATATTATCATGAATTGAATGAAAATCAAAGTGCGTCGTTTTCCAAGCAGCTGATTGATCGTCAGCGGGATATTGGATAGGAGTAAAATCGTAAATATCCATATCATCGGGCACAACGATAATTCCAGCAGGGTGTTGACCGGTGGTGCGTTTAACGCCAGTTGCACCCGTAGCTAGCCTGTCTTTTTCAGCACTTCGAAATTTTTGATCTGTTAATTCTTCATAATTGCTTACATATCCATAAGCAGTACGATCTGCCACTGTGCCGATGGTCCCAGCACGAAAAACATGATCTTCACCAAATAAAACTTTAGTATAATTATGCGCCACGGGCTGATAATCTCCCGAGAAGTTTAAATCAATATCTGGAACTTTATCACCCTTGAATCCAAGAAAAGTTTCAAAGGGAATATCTTGACCATCTTTTCTCAAGGGGGTACCACATTCAGGGCATGGTTTATCTGCCAAATCAAAACCAGATCCAATTTCGCCTTGAGTGAAAAACTTCGTATAATGACATTTAGGACAACGATAATGTGGTGGTAAAGGATTGACTTCGGTTATTCCCGTCATGGTTGCTACTAAACTGGAACCTACTGAACCCCGAGAGCCAACTAAATAACCATCTTTATTACTTTTGTGAACTAAACGTTGTGCAATCAAATAAATGACCGCAAATCCATTGCCAATAATACTTTTAAGCTCTTTGTCTAGACGTTCTTGAACAATTGTCGGTAAGGGATCACCGTACAATTGCTTAGCTTTGTTATAAGTTAGATCTTGAATTTCTTGTTCTGCCCCTGGCATTTTAGGGGTATATAAGCGATCTTTAACTGGAGTAATGTCATCAGCAATCCAAGCCGCTACTTGATGAGTATTATCAACGACAATTTTTTGTGCTTTTTGAGCATCTAACCACTTAAAGGCCGCTAACATTTCATCTGTAGTTTTAAAATTAGCCAACGGTAACTTTTGACGGGCTAAAGGGTTGCTTTTAACAGCCTTTACAATAATATCACGATAAACGGCATCTTTTGAAGCAATATAATGTACGTCCCCACTAGCCACTACTGGCTTATTTAAAGCTTCCCCTAACTTAATAATGTTGGTTACAATTTCATGTAAGGACTTAATATCGGCAATTAAGTTCGAATCTAATAGTGGTTGATAGATATCATCAGGCATAACTTCTAAATAATCGTAATATTGAGCTTTTTGATAAGCCTCATCATAACCCTTTTGCATCATTGCTGTGAAAACCTCACCTGAACTGCAGGCTGAACCAACAATAATACCTTCTCGATATTTATTTAAAATATTGCGAGGCACACGCGGGGTTCGATAAAAATATTCGGTCATGGAAATCGAAACAATCTTAAAGAGATTCTTTAAACCTGCTTGAGTTTTGGCTAATAAAGTAGCGTGGTAGGGACGAGCTTGTTTATAGGCGTCTTGACCACCCAGATGGTCATTAAGCTGTTGAACATTGGTTGTTTTAAAACGACTTTCCATTTCTTCAAGTAATTTATACAATAAATAACCAGTGGTTAAAGCATCTGAATTAGCTCGATGATGATGCTCTAAACGAATTGAATACCGTTTTGCCAAACTGTCAAGCTTATGATTGCGATATTCGGAATGCAGGGTACGTGACATCTCTAGAGTATCAATAATCGGCAAACTTACTGGTGGCTGTTGAGTACGCCTTAAGGCTGCATTCAAAAACCCAATGTCAAAAGTTACATTGTGTCCTACTAAAATTGCCTCACCAACAAATTCTTTGAATTTGGCTAGGGCCTGCGCTTCACTATTAGTTCCACGAACCATTTCATCGGTAATTGAAGTTAGATTAATCGTAGTCGCCGACAAGGGATGACCGGGATCAATAAATTCATCAAAATCAGCAATTACTTTACCATCCTTCATTTTTGTGGCCGCTAATTCAATAATTGAATCGTAAACTGCTGAAAGTCCGGTAGTTTCTACATCAAAAATTACATATTCAGCATCTGCTAATTCTTGATCACGCAAGTTATAGGCAATGGGCTCTCCCTCATCTACCAGATTAACTTCGACGCCGTAAATAACTTTTACTCCATATTTTTGACCAGCACTATGAGCATCAGGAAAGGCTTGTGCTGTAGAATGATCAGTAATAGCAATCGCTGGCTGTCCCCATTCTCCAGCCTGTTTTACCAAATCAGTTGTGGAACTCACCGCATCCATTTGACTCATATTGGTATGCACATGTAATTCAATACGTTTTTTAGAAGCTGTGTCTTGACGGCCCAATTTTTTAATAATATTAATATCATAAGCATTAATTGTTAAATCATGGGAATAGTTATCTTCTTGGACTGCTCCTCGCACTTTAATCCAGATACCTTCATGGAATTCTGCAAATATCGTATCGGAATCATTGGGCTTAGAAAACTTCTTGATAACAAAAGATGAGGTATAGTCAGTAACTTCCAAAATCAATAATTGACGACCAGTTTTTAATTGACGGACTTCACTTTTAAAAATATATCCCTGTATAACAATACCTTGCTGTTCTTCGGTAATGTCTTTCATAGCTATAATCGGCAATTTAGCATCAATAGTTTTGCCTAAATTTTTGATAGCGGGTCCTGCATTAGCGGAGTTAGCCTGTTGAGTTTGTTTTTGGGCAATGGTAGCTGCCAATTGTTGCTGCTGTTGTACTTGTTTTTGCCGTAACTCATCAATTTGTGCTTGTGTCTGTGAATTATCAACAATAACCTTAATATGAAAAGCAGGAAAACCAAAGTTTTGATAACAATTTTCAATAGCAGTTAAATATTTTTGAGTTAGATATTGTTGCAATACATCATTATCCACACTTAAAAATACTTCTTGACCTTGTAAATGTAATCCCTGCTGTTGTGACAATTCTTTCATGACTGAAGAGTTTGGATTAGTTTGAGAAATTACATATGGCCAATATGCTGTTAAAAGTTGTTGGTCAAAATGAGAATCTTGCGTAATTATTTTAAAATCGACTGCATTAATATCAGTAAAACTAGTGGTCAATTGGTGCGCAAATACTTGTAAGCTTTCTACAGGCATAATATTGGCAAATTCGAAAATAAAAGTCCACCGCTGCGACTCCGTGTGGACTTGAACTTTTTGAATTTGTGCTGTCTGAAATAAAGCCGTATTGCGAATTTTGTCCGATAAGTTGAGCTGAGTTAAGAGAGTTTGAAATAAAGCTTGTTGTTTAGTATTAGACAAAAAATCACCTCAGCCTTAGATATAATTTTTTAATAAGATATTAATAGTATCAACAATATCACCTTGAGAAACTTCAATTGCTTCTTCTTGATTACGCAACTTAATTTCAACGATATTATCAGCAGCTTTTTTACCAATCACTATACGAACAGGAATTCCGATTAAATCAGACTCGGCAAACTTTACACCAGCGCGTTGTTTGCGATCATCGACTAAAACAGAAAAATTATTTTCTGTTAGTTGCTGTTCCACTTGTGCTGCCAAGTCTTGCTGTTCTTGTTTTTTAGAATTCATAATAATAATATGCGCTTGATAAGGTGCCAAAGATAATGGCCAAATCATTCCTTTTTGATCATGGTGCTGTTCTACAATCGCAGACAATAATCGACTTATACCGATGCCATAGCACCCCATGATAATTGGTTGAGGATGACCATTTTCATCTAAAAAGTTAGCCTGAAAACTCTCGGAGTACTTAGTACCCAGTTTAAACACATGCCCAATCTCAATACCACGGGTAAACTGTAAAGTACCCTTATTATCTGGTGAAAGCTCTCCTTTTTTAACCGTCCGTATGTCAACGAATTGACTGACTTGGTAATCCCGATCAAGGTTAGCATTTTTCACCTGGGCATCAGCTTGATTAGCACCCGTTACAGCATTACAGAGATTTCGAATAGATAAATCAGCAATTACGGGAATCTTAGCTTGCAGATTAACTGGTCCTATATATCCAGGAACACTCTTAAATTCAGTTGCAATTTCACTGTCAGTAGCTGGCCTTAATTCACTAGCCTTTAAAACATTTTTTAATTTAACTTCATTAACTTCATAATCACCGCGTATTAAAGCTAAAACCGGCTTATCATCCACAATATAAGCAACATTTTTAATAATCTTTTGAGGAGTAACTTGAGCTTTTTTAGCTAAAGCTGCAATTGTTGTTATTCCAGGTGTTGCAATAGTTTCTAAATCCTGTAAAGGTTCTGTTTGGTTATCAGCAATAATGCTGGTGGCCATTTCTAAGTTAGCTGCATAATCACTCATATTAGAATAAACAATGGTATCTTCACCAATATCAGCAATCGCAGAAAATTCTTTAGAGCCAGTACCACCCATATCACCTGAGTCACCCAAAATAACCCGATAATCTAATCCACAACGATCATAAATCTGACGATAGGCATGTTCCATTTGGTCAAAAATTTTATCTAAATCATCATTATTAGAGGTGAAAGAATATGCATCATACATGATAAATTCACGTCCACGCAACAACCCATAACGGGGACGATCTTCATCACGATATTTTGTTTGAATTTGATATAAAACTTTAGGCATAGTTTTATAAGAATTAAGAACATCTTTAACTAAATAGGTCAAAGTTTCTTCATGAGTGGGCCCTAAAATAAAGTCGCGCTGATGACGATCTTTCAATTTAAAGAGATTATCGCCATAAGTTTCATAACGACCGCTTTGCTTCCACAATTCCGCTGGTAAAATAGCTGGTGCCAGCATTTCAATGGCTTCAATCTTATCCATTTCTTCACGGACAATGCGCTCAATGTTTTGTAAAACACGAAAAGCCAAAGGCAAATAAGCATATACACCGGCAGAAACCTGCCGAATAAATCCTGCCCGCAACATTAATTGATGACTGACTGCTTCTGCATCACTAGGAACCTCTTTTAATGTCGGAATCATAACTTGTGATTGTTTCAACCTTAATACTCCTCCTCAAGACCTTTAATTATTTAATAAAAAAACGCATAATATCATTCCAAGTAACAGCAATCATTAGACCTAATAAAAATACTACCCCCACTAAGTTCACAATAATTTCTGTCTTTTGGGAAACCGGCTTACGTCGGATAGCTTCTACAATATTTAACAATAATTTTCCCCCATCTAGGGCTGGAATGGGCAAAAGATTCATAATACCCAGATTAATTGATAGCCAAGCAATGAAAATAATTACTTGTTTATACCCCATAGCCGCAACCTGTGAAGTTTGCGAGTAAATAGCCACTGGTCCACCTAACTGGTTAATATTAAAACCACCACTGACCATTCGTTTAAGCGCATTAACAATAATACCCATTGAATTAAAAGCTGAGGTAAAGCCATATTTTAAAGTGGGGCCAAACTGATGATTTCGCTGGGGCATAATTCCAATTTGACCAATAGTATCTTTTCCATTTTTAACCGTTTTAGGCTTGACCGTTATCTTTTGTACTTTATGATCAGCCTTGCGAATTGTCAAAGTAGTTGCCTTACCGGGGCGTTGGGCAATAGCTTGAGCCAACTGATCCCAATTGGTAACTTTTTTAGTTTCTACTTGTAAAATTTGATCGCCCGGCTGTAATTGGGCATTAGCTGCTGGAGAATGTGCTTGAATTTCTCCTAATTTGTTCCCCGAACTTAAGGGCCCACCAATTAAAAAGGCACTAATGATATATACAATAATCCCAAAAACCAAATTATTAAAGGGACCCGCTAAATTAGTCAAAAAACGATTTAACAAACTGGCAGAATTAAATTGGACATCAAGCGGTGCAATTTGCATTTCGCTGCCGCTTTCATCAATAATTGTTGCATCATGATCGACAATATACCGTTGAAGATTTTGATCATCGCCGCTTACATATCCTTCAAGATATAATTCTTTTTGTAAATCACTTTGGGCAACTTGTAGAGGAATTAAATCGGCATTATTTTCTTTTTGTGAATTATCAATTTGAATAACTTTTCCTTGCGAATCTAATTGCAGACCGACAATAGTTCCAGGCTTTAATTCCTCATCGTCATCTTCAGCGCCCGCCAACATCACATAACCACCTAAAGGTAAGAGCCGAATAGTATAAAGAGTGTGATTTTTAGTGTATGAAACCAGCTTTGGACCCATACCAATAGAAAATTGACGGACTAAGATACCCGATTTTTTAGCCCAGTAATAATGCCCAAATTCATGGACCAAAACAATTAAGCCAAAGACAATAATAAATGTAATTATGGCAACCAAAATTGACCTCCTGTGGTTATTAAATAAAACCTAAGGCATGAATGAGGGGCAAGACAAAAAGCATACTATCAAAGCGGTCTAAGATTCCTCCATGTCCCGGTAAAATCTTTCCAGAATCTTTAACTCCATAAAAACGTTTATAGGCTGATTCCACTAAATCACCAATTTGACCAGCAATTGATAAAATAATTGTTAGAATAATCAGCATTGGAATATTAGGACTCATGGTGGTAATATTACGAAATTGATTGAAGCCAACCATATATATTATTGCAAAAATTACAGCTGCAATTACACCCCCAATAGATCCTTCCCAGGTTTTATTAGGGCTAATAGCGGGATATAGCTTGTGTCTGCCCAATTTACGACCTACAAAATAAGCACCACTGTCAGTCACCCAGACAATAATCATTCCAAATAATAATAACGATAAACCACCAGAATCTGAATTACGAATTGCTGCTAAATAATGAAAGCCATTACCAATATAAAACATTGATAAAATTGTAGTTCCCGCATCTTCGAAATTATAATTATTTTTAGTAAATACCATCCATATTAACAATAAAGCTACAAAAACATAAGCTAAATCAAAACGCGAAAAACTATCTGGCATCCACTTTAAGGCACTTTCTGGTAGAGACAGCAGTAAAACTCCAATCGCACCAATTACAAAATCTAAAGAAACTATAATTCGCTTGCGCATTATATAAATTTCCGATAGACCGACTACCGCTAGTGCTGAAGCAGCAATATCTATCCATACCCCACCAACAATGATAATGGGGATAAAAATTATTAAAGCAACAATCGCTGTAATTATTCTTTTTTTCAATATTTTACCTCATTTATCCTTTTTTATCTAAACCACCAAAGCGTCTATCTCGTTGGCTATACCTTTGTAAGTCACGCTTTAAATCGACCACCGAATAATCAGGCCAATATTCATCCACAAAAATCATTTCTGCATAGGCTAATTCCCATAAATAAAAGTTTGATAACCGCTGTTCGCCACTCGTACGAATTAATAAATCGGGATTTTGTAAATCAGCTAATTGGGCACTTTTAAGATAACTGGAAAAAGTTTGTTCGTTTAATTGCGCTAGTTGAACTTTTTGTTGTTGCAAATCTTGGCAGTATAACTTAACAGCATTTATAATATCGCTTTGAGCTCCATAATTAAATGCAAAGTTTAAAATCATACCTTGATTATTTTTGGTTTGTTCAATGGCACGCTGACAAACAGCTAAGGTTTTGGCTGGCAACTGTTCTATAAATCCAGTAATCATAATTCGAACTTGATTTTGCATTAAATTAGGCATAAAAGTATCAAAAAAGTCTATTGGCAGTCGCATTAAAAAATTAACTTCGCTACTCGGCCGTTTCCAATTTTCAGTAGAAAAGGCATAGACTGTAAGTGCTTTGATTCCTAGATTACTAGCAGCGGTAGCAATCGTTTGAAGATTATTCATACCGGCTTTATGTCCCGCAATTCGCGGTAAACCGCGCTTTTTAGCCCAACGACCATTGCCATCCATAATAATTGCTACATGTTCTGGTAAACTCAGCTTGACCATAGTAACCCCTAAATTCTTTTAATAATATATAAAGGGACCGTGACTTCTGTCAGCCTAGCCCCTTCCTTTGAAATATTAATCTTAATTACCAATCATGTCAAAGCAAATTAGCCTTCAACTAATTCTTGAGCCTTTGCATCTGCAATCTGTTCAATACCCTTAATATTTTCATCAGTAACTTTTTGCACTTGCTTTTCTAAATCATAGAATTCATCATCAGTAATTTCACTATTTTTTTGCTGCTTTTTCAATTTATCAATAGCTTCGCGTCGAATATTACGGACACTCACCTTAGACATTTCAGAGATTTTTCCTACTTCCTTGGCTAACTCTTCTCTTCTTTCACCAGTTAATTGGGGAATAACTAAGCGAATAACAGTACCATCATTAGCTGGATTAATACCAATATCAGACTTTAATAAGGCTTTTTCTATATCCTTTAAAGCTGTTTTATCAAAAGGTGTAATTAGAATAACTCGTGCTTCAGGAATGCTAATTGAAGCCACCTGATTAATTGGCAGTTCAGCTCCATAATATTCTACAGTAACCCCATTTAAAATGCTTGCATTAGCTCGTCCTGCCCGAATTTTGCCTAAATCACGTTCCAAAGATTCTTGGCTTTTTTTCATATGGTCTTGTGCAGATTCAATAATTGGATTAGTCACAACTTTTTCCTCCTTTAATCGTGGTACCAATTTGTTCTCCCTGAACAACTTTTAAAATATTATCTGGTTCATTCAAATTAAAGACAACTAACGGAATATCATTGTCCATTGATAAAGAACTGGCAGTTGAATCCATAACTCCTAGATTTTTATTGATAACATCTAGTTGAGTTAATTCTTCATATTTAACCGCTGAAGGATCACTTTGTGGATCAGCAGAGTAAACCCCATCAACTCCATTTTTAGCCATTAAAATCACGTCCGCATCAATCTCAGCAGCTCTTAATACTGCTGTGGTATCAGTCGAGAAATAAGGACTACCAGTGCCAGCAGCAAAGATTACAACACGATCTTTTTGTAAATGCCGAATTGCCTTGCGACGAATATACGGTTCAGCAATTTGCCGCATCTCAATGGAAGTTTGAACCCGTGTTGGCACATCAATGTTTTCCAAACCATCTTGGAGTGCTAAGGCATTCATGACAGTAGCCAACATCCCAATATAATCGGCTTGGGAACGCTCCATTCCCATTTCAGCACCTGTTTCTCCACGCCAAATGTTACCACCACCACAAACAATTGCAACTTGCACGCCTAAGGCACGGACTTTTTTAATCTGCCGAGCAATTGAAGCAATTACCGGTGGATTAATGCCAAAACCCTTTTCACCAGCTAGTGCTTCGCCGCTTAACTTTAAAACAACACGTTGATATTTAACTGACATTTGTAAAACTCCTTCGATTTCTTTTAACTATTTTACCATATCACTTGCCGGCTTCGGTAATTTACTCCAAAAAAAAAGCGCAGTGCGCTTTATTTAATTTGTCCCATAACTTCATCGACAAAATTTTCTTGCTTCTTTTCAATACCTTCGCCAACTTGATAACGCTCAAAGTCAACCAGCTTACCGCCTTTAGAAGATACAAATTGAGCAACTGTTTGATCAGGGTCTTTTACAAAATCTTGATCAGCCAAACTAATTTCTGAAAGGTACTTGTTTAAGCGGCCTTCAACAATTTTAGGAACAATTTTTTCTGGCTTGCCTTCATTAATTGTTTCTTCAGTATAAATCTGACGTTCATGTTCAATAACATCACTTGGTACTTGATCACGATCTAAATATTCAGGATTAATTGCGGCTACGTGCATAGCTACATCATGAGCAGCTTCAGCATCAGCTCCATCTAACACTACTAAGGCTGCTACTTTACCGCCATTATGCAAATAAGAGCCGAATACTTGACTATCAGTCTTTTCAACTACTTTAAAACGGCGTAAAGTAATTTTTTCACCGATAACTGCAGTTAAATTAGTAATTGCTGCTTCTACTGTCTCGCCATTAGCCATAGTCAATTTCATGGCTGCAGCTACATCTTGAGGGTTATTTTGTACAATAGTTTCAGCCAATTGTGCGACTAAATCAGTAAATTTATCGTTTGATGCTACAAAGTCAGTTTCAGAGTTAACTTCTAATAAAGCGGCTTTATTGTCAACTATTTTCACAGCTGCTAAACCTTCAGCTGCAATTCGGTTACTCTTTTTGGCAGCTTTAGCTACACCTTTTTCCCTTAATTCATCAATAGCTTTTTGCATATCACCATCAGCTGCAACTAAGGCCTTTTTAGCATCCATCATTCCAACACTTGTTTTATCACGTAATTCTTTAACTTGAGCAGCAGTAATCTTGGTCATTTAACTTTCCTCCTGGCTATTTTAAATATTACATAAGAAAAACCATCTTGGTATTGATAATCTAACAAGACAGTTTTTTCCAAAAACAAATTATTTATTTTCTGAATCTTCAGCTTGTTGTTCTTCATCAGCTGCAACAACTTGCTCAATATCAGCAGTTGCGGTCTCTTCGTTACTATCACTTTGTTCAGGCTGTTGTGGTAAATCCACGTTTTCTTCACCTTGACGGCCTTCAACAATTGCATCTGCCATTTTTGAAGTAATTAAGCGAACTGCACGAATGGCATCATCATTAGCTGGAATAATAACATCAATATCATCAGGATCAGTGTTAGTATCGACCATTGCTACAATAGGAATATTTAATTTGTGTGCTTCCTTAACAGCAATGCTTTCCTTATGAGGGTCAACAATAAACATTACATCTGGAATCCGTGGCATATCTTCAATACCACCTAAGAATTTCTCTAACTTTTGTTGTTGCTTAATTAACAAGGCAACTTCTTTTTTAGGTAAGCGTTCAAAAGTGCCATCTTCAGCCATTTTTTTAATTTGCTTCAAACGTTTGATACGGCTTTGAATAGTATCCCAGTTAGTTAATGTTCCACCTAACCAACGGTGATTTACATAATACTGACCAGCACGTGTAGCTTCTTCAGCAATTGAATCTTGAGCTTGTTTTTTGGTACCAACAAATAAGAAAACACCATCATCAGCGGCAACATCTTTAACGAAGTTATAAGCATCGTCAATCATATGCACGGTTTTTTGTAAGTCAATAATATAAATACCATTCCGCTGTGTGAAAATATAAGGCTTCATCTTAGGATTCCAACGACGTGTTTGGTGGCCAAAATGAACCCCTGCTTCTAATAATTGTTTCATTGATAATACAGACATAATAATTCCTCCATTGGTTTTTCCGCCGCTATCCTACAATCTTGCCACATTTTATTTACTAAAATGCACCGGCAATATCAAAAGCTAGCGTGAGTATTTAATACCATAGAAATTTTACTGTAATTATTGTCAATAATCAAGGTTTTAGATGAAATAGTTTAATTTTTTGTGCTCTAGTGTAGTGTTTAATTTGCCATTCGCGCTTAGATGCTTGAGAACGATCACCCACCAATTCTTGATACACTAATTTTACCGGCCGGCGAATTTTAGTATATTTTGCACCTTTCCCAGCATTATGAGTCGCAATGCGTGCCGGAACATTATTAGAAATACCAGTATAATAACTCCCATCAACACAGTGGACTATATAGACTGAATAAGAATTTGTTTTAGACATGAACAAACTCCCTTAGCTGCTTGGTATAAGTGCCATCATTATTATAAATAATTAAATCCGGCCAAGCCTTTAAACCATTGATGCGCATCGTTTTTCGACATTTAATTAATACCAAATTTGCCAAATCTTCAGAATGTGGATGTACAAAAAGTAACTCTTTTATCGGCAAATGAAATTTTTGTAAGACATAACTTAATTCCAATAACCGATCAGGACGATAAACCAGATATAGGCTGCCATTATCTTTTAATAAGCTACTTGCAGTCTTAGCTAATAATTCTTGATTAAAAAATAATTCATGACGGGCAATATTTTGTGAGATCGATTTGCCCAATTTTTGATGTGATGTGGGCGAAAAATACGGTGGATTACAAGTAATCACGTCCACACTGTCATGAGTTAAATAATCTAAGGCCTTATTAATATTAGCATTTATTAATTGGACTTTTGGCTGTAAATGATTATAATTAATTGATTCTTGAGCCAATTGTGCTAAAGCTTCTTGGATTTCAAATAAATGAGTTGTAGTTTGGAACTTTTGAGCTAGGCACAAGCCGATGATTCCGCTGCCACTGCATAGATCTACTAGATGCTGCCGAGGCTTGATTTGAACCCAGTGGGTCAACAATACAGAGTCAATTGAACTACGGAAAAGTTGCGTATCTTGAAAAATACTTACATCAAAACCGGGAACATGTTCTAAAGTTTTAGTCATTTACTACCTTCCTAACTTTGGTATAATATTTGCAGATCGAAATGAGGATGATTAAATGTTTTATAAAGTATTAGTACCTATTGTTCGCTTCATTATTGCCTTACTTAACGGCAATACCCACTATGAAGGGTTAGATAATTTGCCCCGTGATGAGTCTTTCATCATGGTGGCTCCCCATCGTACTTGGTGGGAACCCCTTCTTTTTGCTTTAGCAGTTAGTCCCTTGCCTTGTGCCTTTATGGCAAAGAAAGAATTATTTAAAAATCCAGTTTTAAGGTTTATTTTAACTCATGCTAATGCTTTTCCAGTTGATCGGAAACATCCAGGGCCTTCTGTAATTAAAACACCAGTGCGTGATTTAACTGCTCGAAATTTGAGCTTAATTATGTTTCCTTCTGGGACACGCTATTCCAATGACCTCAAGGGGGGCGCAGTTTTAATCGCCAAATTATCTAAAAAGACGCTAGTACCAGTAGTTTATCAGGGGCCCTTAACTTTTGGCAAATTTTTATTGCGTCAACGTTGTACTGTTAAATTTGGCAAACCTATTTTAATCGATCGTAAATTAAAAATAACCGACGAAAATATTGAAAAAATAAATCAAGAAATGAAAACAGCTTGGCAAGAAATTGATTTTTCGATTAACCCTAATTTCCATTATGTTCCTAAACACAAATCTTAATTTAATCGATAATCAGACTTCAGCTAATGCTACAGGGGATTGGGATAAAAGTTTTTATCCCAATCCCCTTTTTTAACATTTTGACCTACAAGTG
>NZ_SCHP01000002.1 GCF_013607485.1 Bombilactobacillus bombi | reverse complement strand
AAGATCGCTTACAAGATACAATTAGTAAAAGAGAGTACGTTGATCCATTTTCCAAGATTAAACCACAAAAATAATGAGAATAGTCGCGGTTGGTAGGCTTTTGTTGGGCCCCTTGAAGGGGCTTTTTATTAATTTTCTTCTGCAGAATTATTTAGAATGATTTTTTTCAATTCTGGATCCAAACCGGGTAATGAATAGTAAAACTGAAACAATAACTGCTAATATGATACCCGCATTAAATGATTGAGCCCCAGCTTGAATTTTAATGCCGGCCAAAATCATGGGTGCAATAACTCCAGCAATAGAAGAAACTAAGGTATTCATAGATATAACAATTGGAAATTTTGATTCATCAGCAAGTAAGGAAAGTTCAAACGGAATTGTAGCATTGACCATTACCACACCCATTCCAGAGAACATATTTCCTAATACGTGTAATACAGGATTACCAAAGAATTCAATACAGATAAAAGATAAGGCAAAGGCAATAAAACCATAAGCCATAGTATTAGTCTTGGTAAATTTGCGAATATATTTTAAAGAAAAAGCAGTGAGAATACCCCCAACATTTCCAATAGCTATAACAATAGCAGTGTAGGCTGTTCCTTTACCTTTTCCTGCTAAAACAATTGATTGATTAGCCATGAATGTCATTAAAATTAAAGACATTACGAATGTAATGATTAAAATAATATATACATTCAAATTTAAGCTCTTTAAATTTGACCAAAAACTACCATTATTAGTATTTTTGTCTAAATTTTGATTTTGTGAAATTACTCGATCTTGGGGAACGATAATCCAGAATGCAATTAAAATTATTAATGAAAGACCATAAATCCAAAAAAGATTGTGCCAATTAGAAGCACCTAAAATCCCGCCTAAAGCAGTAAATACCATCATTCCAATATTGTTGAATCCAACGGCCCAACCCATGACACTGGCACGCTCTTCACCTTCAAAATGTTCTTGCAAAAGCACCGGACCAACATTACTAATTAATCCTATTCCAAATCCCAAGGCTGTCATACAGGCTAAAATTAAATTTAAACTATTAGGGAAAAATGCTGGTATTAGCCCACTTAAAGCAACTATAAGTATTGAAACAGCACCAATATTTTTTCTAGTTAAATGATAGGTTAACCATGTAAAAAATAAAGTTGCGATTAATTGGCCTAACTGGTAAATAGAGGCTACCATCTGTACCTTCGAGATTGGTTCTGTTGGGAATGATTTTGCAATTGCTGCAATGGCAGAACCAATAACAGAAGTAGACATCAGCAGTAAATTCATACTAAGAATCCCAAAAGCTAGAGTAACTTTTTTCTTATTCATATATATTTTCCTCTCACATTGTTGTTTACGTTTTCATTAACATGTAAAAGTATAGTGCTTAAAAAATAACAGCACCATATGCAAAAGTTACTCCAATTGTGTCTATTTTACAGGATTAAATTTCTGATTAACCTTCCGATATTCGGTTGGGGATATATGAAGTATTTTTTTAAATATCTTATAAAAATAGGAAGGATTCTCATAACCAATTTTATATGATATTTGTTCAATAGAAGCATTTGTGTAGATTAAATATTCAGCCGCAACGTTGATTCTTTGAAGATGTACTAATTGTATGAAGGACATACCAGTTTGTTTTTTTAAATAATTCGAAAGATAATTTGAGTTAAAACCGAAATGTTTCCCCATACTTACTAAAGTAATATTTGAATAATTTTTTTCAATATAGAGTAAAAAAGTTAATACATTATTTCCTGATGCTTTATTGTTTACTTTGACATTAATATCAGCTTGCGCAGCAGAACGAAGTAATCTGGAAAATAGTGTTAGAATTTCTAATTTTATTATTTGATTGCTATGAATGTCAGGATGATAATATTCATCAAGAATATCATATAGCAAATTAATGACTTTACTATTATGGGCTGTGTGAAATAAGCTGTAGGTGTTTTCTCCCAAATTTTCGTTAGAAAGTAATGAAAAAAGTAAATGAGAGATACTTTCGTTAGAATGCTGAATAAAATTGAACTCATTTAAAGTAAAAGCATTTCCCTTTAAGGCTATATTTACTATTATTGAACTTTCAGCTATGGGTTTAGCTGTATGAGTTGTATGATTTCCCATAATTATGATGTCATTTTGTTGAACGTTTATTTCCTCTTTATTAGTTAGAACAGTACAATTTCCCAATAAAGGAATAATCATTTCAATATAATTATGAACATGATAAGGAACATATGATTGAACTGGATAAACTGAAATACTAATATTATGAGGATTTACTTGCAAATTGTCTGTTAATGTATAAAAAAATTCATAAACAGGTTTATTGTGTAAAGTACTAACTTGCATAGGTTCCATAAAAGGTTTCATTGTTTGCCAGTCCCGTGGCCGATTCTTTTTATGTAATAGTTCTAAGATTTCTGGATTCATATTGTTACCTCACATTTCAATCTGTAAAATGAACATGTTTATTGTAGCTTTTCGCAATAGTTAAAACAAGTCAATTATTTTAAACTGGAAACGTAAACAATAATGGAGGCAAATTATGCTAGATTTAACCAAAAAACCATATTTTTTAAAACAAGAGCAAATAGATTATTTAAAAAACAAAGTGCAAAAAATGACCATTGCTGAAAAAGTTGGTCAGATATTTTTTGTAATTGGACAAGATGAAACAACTGTAGATATTGCTAGCTTTATTAAGAAGTATCAGCCCGGAGGAATGATGTATCGGCCAGATAAAGCAGAAAAATTAAAACGCGAAATTGGTATAGCACAGCAGGCTAGTAAAATTCCTTTACTGATGGCGGCTAATTTAGAATCAGGTGGCAATGGTTTAATTAGCGAAGGAACTTGGCTAGGAACTCCCTTACAAATGGCAGCGACTGATGATCCTGAAAGTGCCTATCAATTAGGTAATGTTGCTGGCAGCGAAGCTTATCAAGTGGGAGGCAATATGTCATTTGCTCCCATTGTTGATATTGATAAAAATTTCCGCAACCCCATTATGAATACGCGGACCTTTGGTAGTGATAAAGAACGCGTATTAAAAATGTCTCGTGCTCAAATTAAGGGATTAGAAGCTAATCATATTATTCCAGTGATTAAACATTTTCCGGGCGATGGTGTTGATGAACGTGACCAGCATTTATTAAGCTCCGTCAACTCCTTAACGACTGACGAATGGATGCAGTCTTATGGTCAGATTTATCATGCTTTAATTGAAGAGGGCGCTCCTAGTGTAATGATTGCTCACATTATGCAGCCTGCTTGGGAACGGCAATTAGAGCCAGGAATCGCTGATAAGGATTTGCGTCCTGCTTCAAGTTCTAAATTATTGATTGATGGCTTATTGCGAAATGTTCTACATTTCAATGGTCTTACTATTACAGATGCTACACCGATGCTCGGTTATAATGCAGCGATAGCTCGTAAAGATTTATTACCGCAAACAATTAATGCCGGCGTTGACATGATATTATTCAATAAAAACATTGATGAAGATTATCATTATGTGCGGCAGGCTATCGATAATGGTGTTTTAAGTATGGAACGAGTTGATGAGGCGGTTATGCGCATCCTGGGAACCAAATTGGCACAAGGAATTATGAATGTTAATGAAGAATTGATACAACCTGCACCGACCAAAATTCAGCTTAATTTGAAAGAGCATCAACAAGTTGCCCAACAAATTGCCCAAAAATCAGTCACTTTAGTAAAAGATCGCGATCAATTATTACCATTAACTCCAGATAAGTACCGGCGTATTCGCTTGGTAGTTTTAGGTGATAATGATGATGGTGGTTTTAAAGAAGGCGGCCACGTAACAGATACCTTTAAAAATAAATTAACGCAAGCTGGCTTTGAAGTTTCCTTATTTGACCGTCAGCATTTAGATTTTCACGAGGTTTTTGAAGAGGGTGTAAGTGATCTTCAAAGTAAATTTGATCTAGCCTTATATGTGGCTAATATTGAGACTGCCAGCAATCAAACCACTACTCGTTTAGATTGGATTCATTTGATGGCTGCTGACGCGCCGTGGTTTATGAAGTCAATTCCGACGGTCTTTGTTTCAACCGCTAATCCATATCATTTATTTGATGTGCCAAATGTATCGACTTTTATTAATGCCTATACAGGTAACGAGGCCAGTATTGATGCTGTGATACGTAAGCTGATGGGTCATGAACCATTCCAGGGGATTAACCCGGTTGATCCTTTCTGTGGGGACTTTCAGACTAGACTATAAGGAAGGGAATAATATGAATATTAGTGCCATTACTATTAATCATTTGCATGAACCACTAGGATTTCAATTAAACGATCTGCGTGTGGAGTTTAAAATTTCAGCAACCAAATTTGTCCAGTTAAAAAAACGGCTAACTATTTATTTAACAACACCTGAGCAACCTTGTTGGCAAAGCTCATGGTTGGATTATGATAATAATTATTTTGATGTAGATTTACAATTGCAGCCTCGGACGCGTTATCAAGTTTTAGTCGAAGTCAAATCGAAGCAAGAACATTTACACGCCCAATCCTTTTTTGAAACAGGAAAAATGGATGAAGCTTGGCAGGCTCAATGGCTTGGCAATTCTAATCAAGATCTTCAAAATACTCTCTTTAAAAAAGTAATTACGATTAAAAAGCCGCTAAAATCGGCGCGATTATATATTACCGGTCTAGGACTATATGAAACTTACATTGATAAGCACAAAGTTGGCAATGAATATTTAACTCCGGGAGTAACTGCTTATGACAAATTGGTGCAGGTACAGACTTACGATGTTACTCAACAGCTGCAGCAACAGGAGCATGAATTACTAATATCATGTGGTGATGGTTGGTACAAGGGAAATTATGGCTTTGATGGCGGTCAAAATTGTATTTATGGTAATCAACAATTAACAATTGCTGAATATCATTTAGAATATACTGATGGCAGTCGGGAAGTTATTGCCACTGATCATACGTGGCAGACTACTAGCGGTAAAATTGTTAAATCCGCAATTTACTATGGTGAAGATTTAGATGATAATCGGCTAATTACTGATTGGCAGCCAGCTGTGGTAGTTGATCACGATTATAAAATTTTACAAGATCGACTAAGTTTGCCACTAGTAGTTAAGGAACAATTATCAGTACAGGAAATTATTACGACACCAAACCAGGAACAGGTTTTAGATTTTGGACAAAATCAAGCTGGTTGGTTGGAATTTTATAATCGTGAGCCTAAGGGTACCAAGATTACTTTCCAATTTGGGGAAGTTCTTCAAAAGGGCAATTTCTATCGAGATAATTTGCGGGAAGCTCGAGCCGCTTTTGTTTATATTTCTGATGGCCAACAAAAGTGGGTGCGGCCGCACTTTACTTATTATGGTTATCGCTATGTTAAAGTTTCAGGTAATACCCAATCCTTAGATGCTGAGGATTTTAGAGCTGCTGTAATCTATTCAGATATGGATTGCACTGGAAGTATTCATACTAATAACACGAAGGTTAATCGTCTGTTTGATAATATTTTATGGAGTCAAAAGAGCAACTTCTTTGATGTACCGACAGATTGTCCCCAGCGTGATGAGCGATTAGGCTGGACGGGAGATGCTGAAATTTTTTCAAATACAGCAGCCTTCAATATGGATGTTTTTGCATTCTTTAAGAAGTATGCTCAAGATTTGGCTATTGAACAAAAACAGCATGCAGGGATGGTTACAATGTATGCTCCAGCAATGGGCCAAAATGGTGGTGGTGCTGCTGTTTGGGGTGACGCTGCAACTATTATTCCTTGGAATATGTATCAAAATTATGGTGATCCGGCCATTTTACGGCAAAACTACACAGCAATGAAATCATGGGTGGATTGGATTAGTCAAAATACACAAATACCTAATCTCTGGGTTAGTCCCTTCCAATTTGGTGATTGGCTTGCTTTGGATGGTGAAAATCCAGCAATGCCAACTGGTAAAACGGATGAAGATTTTATTGCTTCCATTTATTATTACTATTCCAGTTGGATTGTGGCTCAAACTGCCAAGTTATTTGGTAATGTAGCTGATGAAAAATATTATTCTCAATTAGCAGCTGCTATCAAGGCAGCTATTCAAGCAGAATATATTACCCCCAAAGGTCGAGTCGCAATTGATACGCAAACAGCCTATACCCTAGCTTTGCAATTTAATTTAGTAAAGCCGCAAGATCAACAGCGGGTAGTAAAAGATTTGGTGCAGCGCTTGCATAAAGATAATGATCACTTAAAAACCGGTTTTGTAGGAACTCCATACCTCTGTTCTGTTTTATCAAAATTTGGACAACATAAGTTAGCAGCGAAAATTTTCTTAAATGAAGATTATCCAAGCTGGCTTAATGAAGTTAATTTAGGTGCGACTACCGTTTGGGAACGCTGGAATTCCATTCAAGCTGATGGTTCTATGAATCCGGAAGGAATGAATTCTTTAAATCACTATAGCATTGGAACTATTATGCAGTGGGCTTATCAATATTTGTTAGGTATTACAGAACACACTGTGGGTTATCAGCAAGTTACTTTTGCCCCGCAGTTCGATTACCGCTTACCACAAATTAGCGGACATTTTACAACACCGTATGGAGATTTACAGGTGCAATCAGCCATTGAAACAGATAATCAGCACACTATTAAAATACATTTGACTATTCCTTTTGGAGTCACTGTTAAAGTTCAGCTGCCGCGTGCCGAGCAAGTTCAGATCAATCATACTAAGTATGCTCAAATGCCTTTTACCTTAACGGCAGGAACATATGATTTGCAATATCAACCTACTAAAAATTATATAGAAACTTATCATCAAGATACACCAGTAGCTGATATTTTGAAGGATGAAGAACTTGTACAACAGATTCAAGCAATTGATCCAATTTTAGATTTCTTTAAAGATGATCCAACTAGTGATTTGGCACAAATGTCTTTAGCCAAATTAAATTTAACTTTTCCTTTTATCAATATTAGTTCAGAACATTTACAACAAATTAACCAACTTTTAGAAAAAACTCCAGTTTTAAGTCAAAGAAAGGAATAAATATGTTTAAGGGTGCATTATTTGATTTAGATGGTGTGATAGCTGATACATCAGTTTATCACTTTCAAGCATGGACAAAGCTTAGCCAAGATAATTTTCAGCGGGATTTACCAGCAAAATTAGAAGAACAGACTAAGGGTGTTAGTCGTGCAGATTCTTTACAGCGAATTTTAGATTATTTACAAATTCAAGTTACCCCTGATAAATTTCAACAATTAATGAAGCAAAAAAATGAGTACTATCTAAAATTACTTCAAACCTTAACGCCAAAAAATATTTTACCGGGCATTAATCAATTGTTACAAACTTTAAGTCAAAGTGGCGTTAAACTGGCTTTAGCCTCGGCTAGTTTAAATGCACCGATAATTTTAGATAGATTACAGTTAAGTGACTATTTTGCCGCAATCGCTAATCCTGCTGAAGTGAAACAGGGTAAACCTGCACCTGATATTTTCTTAGCTGCTGCTGATGGCATTAAAGTAAAACCACAAGATTGTATTGCTTTGGAAGACTCAATTGCAGGAATTCAAGCTATTAATCAAGCACAAGCATTTTCAGTGGGAATTGGTGACTCTCAAGAATTGGCTGCTGCGGATATACTATTTGCGCAAACTAAAGATTTGAACATTGAACAAATTAGTAATGCTTATCAACAATGGCAGGAGGGACAATCTTGAACAATACCTATCAAAATCCCATAGTTCGTGGCATGTATCCCGACCCCAGTATGGTTCAAGTAGACGGGACTTACTACTTAGCTAATAGTACTTTTGAATATTATCCGGGAATTGCTATTTCGCAAAGTCAAGATTTAGTTAATTGGCAAAAAATGCCAGGTGTAATTAGAATGGCTAGTCAAGCTGATTTAACCAAAGCTAAATCTAATGAAGGTATTTTTGCAGTTAATATTCGTTATCATCAAGGTTATTTTTATGTTATTACTACTAATTTTTCAGAATTTAAAACGATTCTTATCAAAGGCCAACTCAGTGCTGATCATCAACAAATTATTTGGGAAAATCAGCGAGTAGAATTGGACATTCAAGGGATTGATCCAGATTTATATTTTGAAGCTGAACATGTATATGTTCAATTTACTGGTTATATAGATCAGAAAGGCACTAAAGCTATTCAACAAGTAGAAATTGATCTAGCTACGGGTCAAATTTTGCAGAAACCCAAGGTGTTAACCTTAGGAACAGGTGGACGTGATGTAGAAGGTCCTCATATTATCAAAAAGAATGAATGGTATTATTTATTAATGGCTGAAGGCGGTACTGGCGTGGGTCATATGATTACAATGCAGCGCAGTCATAATTTATGGGGACCATATCAAGCACCAATAGAGATCAATCCCCTTTTTACCAACCGTGATCGTGCCGAAGAACCGTTACAAAATATTGGTCATGCGGATTTATTTCAAGATACTCAAGGTAATTGGTGGCTGACCTGCCTAGGGACGCGGCCAAGTTCTGTGGAATTTAGTAAGATTACTAATACTGGTCGAGAAACCTTATTATATCCAGTAATCTGGCATGACGACTGGCCACATATCTATCAAGGGGTACCTACACAAACAGTCAATCTAGATGATTTTCCAGACCACGCTAAAGTAATAGGTACACAAAAATTACCTGATTTTGTTGATAACTTTTCAACTGCACAATTAAATCCAGAGTGGTTAACCTTACGAGCTAATTTAGCCGAGCGATTAGAGTTAACTAAGGGTCATTTAATATTAACAGGCAGTAATCGCAAGTTTGAACAATTAGGGACACCGTCTTTTATTGGTATTCGCCAAACGGAGCCCCAAGAAGAATTTGAGATATCACTAGACCATAAGACAACTACTTTAGAGCAAGGACAGGCTGGAATTGTTAGTCTGATTAATGCAGATCACTATATTGCTTTAATGATAGAATATGATACTTCAACTAAAATGTATCAGTTTTTAAAAGTTGTTAAAATTGCCGATGTTGAGCAAACAACAGTAATTGCGACTAGGTCGACTTTACCGCAACAGCTGCTAATTAAGAATTATTCTGACTGTAAGCAATTTATTGCACGTTGGTCAGATCAAGATATTTCCTTTAAAATTGCTGCTTTACATCTTTCTAATGAAGCGATTGCCGCGTTGAATACTGGTGATGTTGAAGGATTGTATGCTGTTGGTACTGCAGTTAAAATTGGCATTACTCAGGTTCAGAGAAAATTAACAAAATAATAATTACTATTTTCACTTGACACCGTTTCCAGATATTATTATAATATTTAACGGTAAGTAAGGTGTGTTACTGATTCGATCAGGCATCAACCTATCTCATGTTATAGTTGTGTTTTGCATGCTATAATTAGAGATAGGTTTTTTTATTGCTTTTAATCAGGAGGCTGAGATGAATTTTATTAAAAATTTCAATAACAATGTCGCTCTGGTTAAAGACGAGAATAATACAGAATGGGTGGTGATTGGTAACGGCATCGGCTTTGGTAAAAAGCCCGGTGATCAAGTTGATAAAACAAAAATTCAACGTCGTTTTGTTGCTGCAGAAAGTGATTTAACATCGATGGACAATTTGGCAGATATTTCACCGCAGACAATTGTAATCACAACAGAAGTGGTGAAATTGGTAGAACCCTTATTAAATGTCAAATTTAACAGTTATCAGTATTTAGTATTAGCCGATCATCTTGAGTTTACCTTGCAGCGTGCAGATGAGGGTGTAGATTTAACTGATGGTACTACCAAATGGAGTGTTAAAAAACTATTTCCTAAAGAGTATGATGCTGCAAAACAAGCAGTACAGCTCATTGAGAAGTTGGCTGGAATCAAGCTGACAAGTGGCGAAGTTGTTTTTATTACCTATCATTTCTTAAATTTACGCTCAGGTGGAACCGGTTTACATGATACTATCAAAATTTCTAAATTGATTGGTCAAATAGTGGAAATAGTTCAATATCAATATGGAATAACTTTGGATAGTGATTCGTTTAATTTCAACCGTTTTATCACACATTTGCGTTCCTTTATGATTCAGCATTTAAAAAAGGCTGAGAGTCATAATGATGAGTTGGATCCGGCAATTTTGAAATTAATGATTGCTAAATATCCCAAGGCTTACGCGACTGTTGAACGCATTGGGGACTTTTTACAGCAAAAGACTGGCTGGCAATTACAACCGGATGACAAAGTTTATTTAACGTTACATATTTGGCGAGTAACTCATCGTCAAATAAATAATAAATAACCATTTTGTGGTGTGTTACTGATTCGATCAGGCATTAACCCGTTGGTAGTTATTATTGTTAGTGTATTTGACACTATCAGTGTAGCTATTAACGGGTTTTTATTTTAAGGAGGGAAAACATGAATTATCAAGAATTAGCCCAAGACATCTTGAAATTAGTTGGTGGAGATGCCAACATCAAGTCTGCTTGGCATTGTGCTACACGTTTACGATTCCTTTTGAAGGATGAAAAAAAAGCCCAGACAGATAAAATTGAAGCCTTAGATGGCGTGATTACTGTTGTACAGGCTGGCGGGCAATATCAAATTGTTATAGGCAATAACGTGGCACAAGTGTACGATGCACTAGTGGAACAGGATAGCCGTTTAGGAGAAAATGATGCAACTAAAAGTGAAGAGCAAGCACCTAAGGGAAAATTAACCTTTAAGTCTGCTTTTGATGCCTTTATTGCATTTATTTCTGGTTCATTCACCCCATTTTTAGGTGCTATGGCCGGTGCCGGTATTTTAAAGGGATTATTATCTTTATTTGTAGCTCTACATTGGATGACACCAACAACTGGTGCTTACCAAATTTGGTTTGCGGCAGCTGATGGAATTTTTTATTTCTTACCAATTATATTGGCTTTTACTGCTGCTAAACAGCTAAAGGTCAATCAATATGTAACGGTTTCAATTGCTATGGCCTTAGTTTATCCAACCATGGTTGCTTTAACTACTAAAAATACAGCTATTAACTTCTTTGGTATTCCTGTTGTACCTACAACTTATACAAGTACAGTTATTCCGATTTTGTTAGTTGTTTTCGTGCAAAAATATTTAGAACCATTATTCAATAAATTTTGGCACGAATCAGTTCGCAATATTTTAACACCATTATGTGTCTTGATGATTTTAGTTCCTTTAACCTTTATTGTTGTGGGGCCAATCAGTTCAGCAATTAGTGGAGGATTAGCAGGAATTTTTATGGCACTTTACAAAAATGCTAGGATTTTTTCGGGATTGATTATGGGTGCTTTCTGGGAAGTATTTGTTATTTTTGGTGTCCACTGGGCATTTGTTCCATTAGCAATGAATAACCTGTCTAAATTTGGATTTGATACTTTAATGCCATTGCTTTTGCCAGCTGTTTTATCACAGGCTGGTGCAGCTTTAGGAGTTTTCTTAAGAACTAAAGATGAAAAAATGAAGGGTTTAGCCGGCTCAAACACAATTACTGCTATTTTCGGTATTACTGAACCTACAATTTATGGTATTACTTTAAAAATGAAAAAGCCCTTCTACTGTGCAATGGCAGCTGGAGGAATTGGTGGCGCCATAGTTGCGGCTTCAGGTGTACATGCTAATGCCGTTGGTTTAGTAAGTGTTTTATCTATTCCAACATTTATAAGTAATGGTATTTGGTTATCAATAATTGGTGATATTGTTTCTTTTGTTTTAGGAACAATTTTAACAGTATTTTGGGGTGGTGTTAATAGCCAAAAAGAAGCAGCTGTGGAAACTAGTGCTGCAGAAACTTCAAATGTTAGTGAAGTTGAAACAACAGAAGTGGATTATAATTCGGCTACACAAATTGCTAGTCCTTTAACTGGTGAAGTTGTACCGCTTAAAGATATTAAAGATGAAGTCTTTTCCTCAGGTGCTATGGGACAAGGAGTAGCCATCGAACCGACAGTTGGTGAAGTTGTTGCTCCCGCCGATGCCACTGTACAAATGGTATTTCCAACTGGGCATGCAATTGGTTTAGTAACTGATGATGGGGCAGAAATTCTTATTCATATTGGTATGGATACAGTCCAACTAGATGGTAAAGGGTTTGAAACTTTAGTTAAAAAGGATGATCATGTAACTTCTGGTCAATTATTAGTTAAATTTGATATTGAAACTATCAAACAAGCCAATTTAGAAGTTACTACCCCAATTATTATTACTAATACTAAGAATTATCATGAAGTAGATGTTGTCGCAAACGGAAATGTTCAACAAAAAGATAAACTATTAGAATTAAAATAATTACAATTTGCTTTCTGAATAATTAAAAAAACCACTAGATTAAACTCCACTCTAGTGGTTTTTTATAGTGGTTTTAAATGAGTATTTACCTAATATTAAAATAATTTATTTGTTGCTATCACTATAACAAATTATTATAGTTAGCTATCAATTATAGATATTATACATGCAAATATTCTCATCTTAGAATGTTGTTAATAACTCTAAAATGAGGTGGAAGTATGATCAAGAGCCAAAAAAATATCTTAATTAGTGTTTTAGCGCTAGGGACTTTTTGTATTACTAATACTGAAATGGGAATTATGGGAATTTTACCGCTAATTTCTCAGCAATTTCAAGTTAGTATTGCTAGAGCTGGAGAAATGGTAAGCTTTTTTGCACTAATTATTTCTTTTAGTGGTCCTTTTTTGCCAGCATTATTGTCACGCTTTAATAAAAAGAAAATCATGTTGCTGGCGATTGGATTATTTGTAATTAGTTGTTTAGCTTCAGCTTTTATTACTAATTTTACGCTCTTATTGGTTGTAAGAGTGTTGCCAGCCTTTTTACACCCCGTTTTTGTTTCTTATGCGATGTCAATGGCAACCCAAATTGCTGATAATGAAGCCGAAGCAACTAAATTAGTGTCCAAAGTATTTGTTGGCATATCGGCCGGCATGGTTTTGGGAGTGCCAATCGCCAATTTAGTGGCAAATTATGGTTCTTTTCAATTAGTTATGTTAACCTTTGCCGCTGTTAATGTTGTGATAGGAATTGCTTGTGCAGTGTATTTACCAGCTTTTATAGAAGTTAGTTCTGTTTCTTTTAGGCAACAAATGCAGGCTTTAATTCAATTTCCCACAATAATTAGTATGGTCACTATTATTTGTTTGAATGGTGCGGTGTTTGGTTTTTATAGTTATTTATCTGACTTTTTAAGCAAGGCTAGTTCAGTATCTAGTTTGCTGATTAGTTTTTTACTGCTAATTTATGGATTGGCCAATGTGTTAGGCAATGAAGTCGCAGGGCGCCTTTTAGCATCTATTCCTCAAAAAATACTTTTAGTTTTGCCAATTTTAATGATTGTTCCTTATTTGTTGCTTTATTTAAGCCATCAAAATTTAATATTAATTTTCTTTCTCATTATGGTTATAGGGGTTTTTTCAGGAATGACACAAAATTTAAATCAATATATTATGAATGATACTTTAGCTTCTACCCCTGATTTAGCCAATGGCTTATTTATTACAGGTGCAAACTTGGGAACAACGCTGGGTTCAATGGTTTGCGGGCAATTTATTATTCGTTGGGGAACGGTTAGTTCACTTTTCGCAACAATCTTTTTCTTAATAATGGGAATTGTCGTGATATGGATTCAAAAATTGCTAATTAAATTTTGAATGTTTTACTATTAAAAATAGTATAATTAAAGTATGAATACATCATTAGGTAATTTTCTTAAAACTTATCGTAAATCCTTACATCTCACTCAAAAAGAAGCTGCGCAAGATATTTGTGCACAATCGATGTTATCCGCTATTGAAAATAATAAATATATACCCAATGCTCAGCTATTAATTAAATTATGTCAACGTTATAATCTTAGTTTAGATGAATTAAGTTTAGCCCAAAATTATGATATCAGTGCTGCTAAAACTATTAATAAGCAAATGGAGCAATTTTGTAATCAGCATCAATATCAAGTTTTATTAGATTTCTTGCAAACTCAGGCAACCATTGCTGCAGTCCAGACTGCTACCCAAACTCAGGCTTATTATTATTATCTAGGAGTAGCTCAATATCAGGTTCAGACTAATACAACATTAGCTATTCAATCCTTTAAATTATCCTTGGCGCAAGCACCTAAGCAAATCAATTCAACATTGACACGCTTAACAAAATCTTCCTTAGGCTTGATTTATGCCAATCAACATCAACCTTATATCACTCAGAGCTTAGTACAGCAGTCATTGGCCGGGTTGTCAGGTTTAAAATATGAAGACAATCAAAATATCTTGTATTACCTAGCTGCTGTAGGATCCTATCAATTAAAACAATATGTCCACGCTATAACTTATTTAACTCAAGGTATTAGATTTGCAGCGGATCATAATTCCCATTATTTATTAGCTAATGATTATTATTTATTAGCTCACGTTGCAAAAGCCACTGGCAATGATCAACAGCAACGTGAGTCACTAGCACATCAGCAATTTTTAAGTGAATTATTTAATGAAAAAATTTATCGCAATTTATAAATATCAGAATTCTGATTTTTATTAATTCAATTAATTACGTAAACTGAAGTCATTCTCAATCAAGGAGGCTTCAGTTTTTATGATGGAACAAAGAATATTTGCCAATAAATTAAACATTGAGGTATCACAAGAACGTATTCGTCAAATACTATTGGATGGGCAACAACTTGAATATTGGATACCAGAAATTTCACAGGTAATTCCAGTTAAAAATCATTATCAAATTAGGCGTTCTGCTTCTGCTTTTAATCAATATGAAGAATTAGAGATTATAGATAGTAATAATATGATTATTTATCACAGTACTCATGGGCAATTGGAATATCGCATTGTTTTCACATTTTTAGAAAACATGGGACACTCTGTTCTGCAACAAGAATTATTTTTACCCACTACTGCTATCATTGCTTTGCCGTTTACATTATTACAGCCAATACTTAAGGCTGCTTTTTCTAAAAATTTAGCTAATTTAAGCGCTTATGCTGGAGAGCAAGAGGTCAATGATGCAGGCAGTTATTCAAAATTCTTTTAAAGGAATTAACGATTTACAGATAAAAACATTACCAGATTCACAACTATCACCACTGTCGGCAATGATTGAGACACATTATACCCCAATTTTACCTTGGGATTGGCTCATGGAGGAAGGCCGATTGCAACAACTTAATCCAGTCAAAATACCCCGCATTATTGGCTATGGTTTTGCTGGGGTTGTAGTACAAGTGGGATCAATGCGCAATCGTAGTTTAATTAATCAAAAAGTTGTAGGAGTCCATCCTGGGGGCTCACATGTTACAACGATTAATTCTAAAATTCCGCCATTATTATTTTCGGTGCCCTCTAATGTTGACTTAGCAGCTGCCGTTACGATTATTGGTGGTGCTGATGCTGCTTTAATGGCTCAATGGCAAAGTCACATTCATGCTCATGATATTGTTTTAGTTATCGGCGCTAGTGGTGGAGTAGGTACTTATCTAATACAATTATTAAAATTAACGCAGGCAAAAGTTATTGCTATAGCGCGAACGCAAAGTCATAGGCAACTAATAGAATTAGGGGCTGATTATGTTGTAGATTATCAATATGACTTTAAAGAACAATTACAAGAAGTACCAGTACCAAATAAAGTAATTGACTGTGTAGGTTCAGCTGTATTATTAGACACGATTGTTCAACAATATGATGAATTACAGATTTTTTCTTTGTCTCGACAACATTATCGAACACTAAAAACTAGTCAAACCTTTAATTTTAGTAACCAAAATATTGGTTTGAAAGGTTACCAGCAGTTATTACAGATGCTGTCTACTGGTCAAATCCAAGCAGTAATTCAAACGCAATTTAATTTTAGAGATGTTAAACAGGCTCAACAAGTGTCTAAAAGCCAGCCATCACAAGGGAGGATACTTTTAAATTATAAAAGGAATTAGTATATGATAAAGTTGATTTTAAGTTGTTTATTAGGAATATGGATATTGCGTATTTTAGTAATTGGTGTGATTGCTTATGTTGGATATCATTTTTTAAAAAAGTATTTCTTTAAAGATTAAATAAATAAAACCGACTGCTAAGCTGTGACAGTCGGTTAAGTACATAATTAATATTCTAGATGTTTGAATCTAAATAATGAATAAAAATAAATTATCACTAAATAAGTTATTGTAACTCCCAACATAACGAGTAGAGCGTTATTAAATCCATATTTTTGAAGATCGTTTGCATAACTGTTAGGAAAAATGTATTTAATATTTTTAACCTGTGATAATGTAGTTGAAAGTACCGCAAATACTGTACCAATTAATAAAGTAAATCCATTACTTAAATTTAAAGAAATAGCTGTTGAAAGGAAAATAACAATTGCCATAAGACAAACCAAACTTAATATACCTACAATAGCATCTTGATTAGCAGCTAAGCTTCCCCAAAATTTTCCTGTAGTATAGCTTTTTGTTCTTAAATCAGTATAGTAAGTTATTAAGCAAGTGATGAATAGTAATACTATATAATTAAATAAAATAGTAATAAAAGTTAGCAGTTTAGAATTAAGAATTTTGCTTCTACTCATATCCTTATATAAAAATAGAACACCGTTTTTGATTTCATCGTGAATGGCCGAAGAAATTAGAAAAATTAAAGACATAATGGGCAATGTGATTTTATATTGTAACGATAGTACAGCATTAAAAAAGTCTATAAAACTAATTTTGTTACCCATAGCGTTGAGTTGTATAAAATTAGATCCTAATAAATCTCCAACTATTAATAATAAAGGTACTGCGCAAAATACTAAAAACAACCAAGTTTCTTTTTTCTTAAAAGTTACTTTAGTAAGTGTCTTTGTTAAGCTAATCATGTTTTACCTCTTTTCTGTGTCAAAAAAGCCTTTTAATTGGCTGTTATTATTTGAAATACTATTAATTACTTGTGCTTGGGTTAAGATTAGTAGCAAACTATTTAATTCTTTTTGTGAAATATCTTTTGAAATAACTATTTTTTGATTCTTTGCATTATATTCCACTGTATTTCCAAACTGTTTTAAATTATTAATGAGATCATCTGATAATTGAGTAGTGCTAATTTCCATTAAAGTAATGCTCTTATTAAAGGCTTTACGTAATTTTCCTTGATCGATGAAGATATATCTTGTACATAGGCTCTCTAATTCTTCTAATTGGTGACTGGAAATAATCATTGTGACCTGTCTTTTAGATGCCCATTGCTTTAAGATATCAATTAAATTAGATATCCCAATCGGATCTAATCCTACAAATGGTTCATCTAAAATCAAAAAGCTAGGTTCAGTAACTAGAGCAATTGCCAGTGCTAATCTTTGCTTCATACCAAAAGAGAAATCTGCTGGTTTTCTATTACGATGTGCCCATAAGCCTACGAGGTTGAGTGTATTCTTGATATTATTTTTATACTCAGTTTTATTATGAATTTCTAGATAGAAGTTTAAATTATCAATTACAGATAAATAAGGTAAAAATACTGTTTCAATCATTATTCCAAATGGTTCCAAAACATTATTTGCTTTATGAATATTTTGTCCTTTATATTCAATAGCACCTGAGGTCGGAGAGATAGCTTTAGTGATTAGCTTAAGAAAGGTCGACTTTCCTGCACCATTTTTTCCAATTAAGCCGATAATGTCTCCATCATTGATAGTAATATTGACGTCTTTTAGTGAATAAAAAGAATTCTTACGATATTTTTTAGATAGGCTAGATATTTTTAGTATTTCAGACATTAATATTGCTCCTGCTTTTTTGATATTAGTTTGCACCAAAATTGATTTTTTAGATAAAATCATCATTTTCTTTTTTTATAACAATTCCATTTTTTAATAAGGTGTAAGTTGTGTAAAAAATAGCTACAAAAATCAAACTGATAATTAATGGGGTGAAATCTATTTTCAATGACTTACCATTCATTAAAGTAATTAACGAAGAGATAATATCAACAATTACTTCTTCAAAAATAGCAAATATCAGTAATTGTAATATCCTTTTTAAATATCGCAAATTTTGTGCAATGAAGTATTGCTTTTGTAACATGTTTTTAATAAGTTTTCGCATAACTATCATGACCATAATTAAAGCAATTATGAATACTAACGCTGCAATTAGCGTAAGTACTATTACAATTGCGGGTGAATGGGCTGTTAAGTTTTGTGATCCAACAATAATTTTTAAATTATTGGAAAATTTATTTTCAGGATTAATTAAAGCTAAACTTCCAAAAGTAAACAATAACCCGGAAATAAATAAGAATATTTCAATGATAAAGCTAAATGTATAGATTGTTTTCAAAATTAGTCTAGTTTTTGTAGTCATATTATTTCCTCCTTTTGTTATTGTAATACGATAATAAAATATTCTCAATAGATAAAAAAATATTTTTTGATTAAAAATCAATAAGAATAAATTATGAAGTTAAAAATATCTTAGTTAGTCAAGTTAGTTACCCTCCTTTAGTTGAGCAACATTTAATCACTCCAAGCTTCAAACTATTTTAATGAAGATATTGTATAAATTTGTTTTTAAAAGCCAAACATATAAAATTTAAAACGAGAAAAATTATTATTTAGGCAATGAATCTCCCAAATGTTAATTAGTAATAAAGGCTTTTAAGAGCCACTTGGTTACCATTAAGTAGCTTTTATAAGATAAGTTTTTTTTAATCTGATTAAGAAATCTTTGCTTTATGGTGTAAAATCAGGTAAACTTTTGTTTATTATATTTAAGGGGGACAGGCATATGGAAAAACAGGAATTGAATAAATCCTTATCTTCACACCAAATGCAAATGATCGCTTTGGGTGGAACGATCGGCGTGGGGTTGTTCATGGGCTCTGCCTCTACCATCAAATGGACTGGTCCTTCAGTACTTTTGGCTTATGCGCTAGCAGGAGCTATTTTATATTTAGTAATGCGAGCTTTAGGAGAGATGTTATATCTACATCCAATTACGGGTTCTTTTGCTGATTTTGCTTCAGAATATGTGCACCCAGTGGCAGGTTTTATGACTGCTTGGAGTAATGTCTTGCAATGGGCCTTAGTAGGAATTAGTGAAGTGATTGCTGTCGGGCAATATTTACAATTTTGGTGGCCGCATTTTCCTGGCTGGATTGCAGGGTTGGTAGTGGTTGTTACTTTATGTTTGGCTAATTTAGCCACGGTTAAAGCTTATGGAGATTTAGAATCTTGGTTTGCAATTATTAAGGTAGTAACTATTATTTTAATGATTATTTTAGGTTTATTGGTAATTGTTTTTGGTGTCGGTAATAATGGGCATCCAGTCGGTATTAGTAACTTATGGACTCATGGTGGTTTCTTTACAGGCGGTTTTAAGGGATTCATGTTTTCACTTTCGATTGTAGCAGCGTCTTATCAAGGAATTGAAGTTGTCGGTATTACTGCTGGTGAAGCTGATAATGCCCAAGAAAGTATTGTTAAATCGATTAAATCGTTAGTATTACGTATTTTAATCTTTTATATTGGAGCAATTTTTGTTATTGTGGCAATTTATCCTTGGAACCAATTAGGAAGTATCGGTTCCCCATTTGTTAAAACTTTTGCGAAGGTGGGGATTACTTTTGCTGCAGAAATTATTAATTTTGTAGTTTTAACTGCTGCTTTGTCAGGTTGCAATTCGGGAATTTTTAGTGCTAGCCGGATGTTATATACTTTAGCGCAAAATGGGGATCTGCCTAAATCCTTTACTAAAGTATCTCGGCATAAAGTGCCTTATTGGCCAGTAATTGCGATATCTTTAGGAATTTTGATTGGAACAATTTTAAACTATTTATTGCCATTATTTACACATTCAGCAGCTAATATTTTTGTATTAGTGTATAGCTCCAGTGTATTACCAGGAATGGTACCGTGGTTTGTGATTTTAATTAGTCATTTACGCTTCCGTAAATTACATCAAGATGAATTGGCTAATCATCCCTTTAAAATGCCCGGTGCACCATGGACTAATTGGATTGCTTTGATTGGATTAATCATTATTTTATTATTTATGTTTATTAATCCCGAAACTCAAGCTTCGATTATTGTGGGAGTAATTTTTGAAGTGATTTTAGTTATTTGTTATTTTGTTTTTCAACCGGCTAGTTTAAAAGCTGCCCGCAATAAAAAATAAACAAAATTGGGAGACTGCTAGTGGACTTGATAGCAGTCTTATTTTTACATATTGAAAGGAAAGTTAGTTTTGTCAAAAGATTACGATTACCATCAAATGTTAGCGGGTCAACTGTACTGCGCCGATTTCATTCGTCCTGAACATAATTCTATTAATGGTAAGAAAATCGCTCAACAAATTAATCAATTACCTATTGAGCAACGAGAGAAAATCATCACTTTGGAGCGGCAGTTAGTGGGAAAAGCAGGTCAGGATATTTATATTAATCCGCCTTTATATGTAGATTATGGCCGTCATATTAGTTTAGGTGATAACTTTTATGCCAATCAGAACTGTACTTTCTTAGATGTCAACCAAATAGTTATTGGCAATAATGTTCTTGTAGGGCCAAATGTGAGTTTTTATACAGCGGGCCATCCCCTTGATGCTGAAGTTCGGCGTACGGGTTTAGAATATGGTTTACCGATTAAGATTGGTGATGATGTTTGGATTGGGGGCAGTGTGGTAATTTTGCCCGGAGTCAGTGTGGGGGCGCGCGCAGTGATTGGTGCAGGCAGTGTGGTGACTAAGGATTTACCAGCGGACAGCTTAGTAGTAGGTAATCCCGCGCGGATCTTGCGTCCACTAACAACTGCAGATTATGATTACTGGATGCAAAAAAAGACTGCTTATTTGTCAGGAAAAAAGCAGTCTTAATTAGATAAATATTGCAATTATTTACTTGTTTTGAGAAGAAAAAGCTAATATCATAGGACTTGTTGAATTGCAGGAATTAATAAGTTTGCCAACAATTCATAACCTTGATCGCTAAAATGTAAACCATCAGCTTGAAGATATTGTTCGGGATGTTTGCTAGCCTGCATAGCTTCTAAGAGATTGATAAAGGGCAAATTATAGCTTTTAGCCATTTGTTCAGCAGCTAAACTAAATTGCAATTGTCGCGGCCAGCTGCGTTCGGGATGCTTATGATAATCTACGTATGGCGGTGAGATTAAAACTACTTTTTCCGGCCCAATTTCAGTAATGATATGTTCTAAGTTATTAGTAAAGTAACCCGGTTTCATTTCATGAATGGTTAAGATATCGTTGGCACCAAAAAAAAGCACCACCACATTGGGCTGCAGAGCAACAACGTCCCGTTGGACATGTGTAAGCGCATCACTAGTTTTGTGGCCGGGAATTGAGCAATTAATGACTTTTGTGTCGGCAAAAGCCGCTTGTATTTGCTTAGTAAAACAATCAGTCACTCGTTCATGGCGTACTCCAGCTAAAATGGCATCACCAAAGAGAATTATTTTTTTCATCTGTAACTCCTTTTCAACTATTTTATCATATCATTTGTGAGGAATAATTATGCAAGATTTTATAAATTATAATGAATATTCACGTCAAGAGTGGTCGCAATTTCATGGGGAATATTTTAATGAAATTAATGATAACGACTTGGAAAAGATTAAATCTGTTGATGATCATGTGTCTTTAGATGATGTTCGCGAAATATATGCGCCGATGCGGCATTTATTACATCTTTATTTACATAATTACCAGCATTTATCACGGGCTAAAGCTGATTTTTTAGGAGTCAAGCCTCATAAAATTCCGTTTATTATTGGTATTAGCGGCAGCGTAGCTGTGGGCAAAAGTACCACAGCCCGCCTATTGAAGGTAATGCTGCAGCGCGCTTATCCACAATATAATATTGAACAAATTACAACGGATGGTTTTTTGTATTCTAATGCCGAATTAAAAAAGCGCGGGATTTTAGGAGATAAGGGCTTTCCTTGGAGCTATGATAATGAACGCTTGTTATTATTTTTGGAACAAGTGAAGGATAATCAAGGCCCTGTCCAATATCCAAGTTATTCCCATGAAATTTACGACATTGTGCCTCACCAAATTAACATTGTGAATAATCCTGATATCTTAATTATTGAGGGTATCAATGTTTTACAATTGCCGGATAAACAAAATATTTATGTTAGTGATTATTTTGATTTTTCAATTTACGTTGATGCTAATCCTCGCTTAATTGAGCAATGGTATATTCACCGCTTTGAAGGCTTCTTACAGGCAGAGCTTGACCATCCTGACCCAAGTAATTATTACTATCAATTTACTCAACAACCGCGGTCAGAAGTCCTTCAGTATGCACATCAAGTATGGCATGACGTTAATTATAAGAACTTAATTGAATATATTGCCCCCACTATTAATCGGGCAGATTTGATTTTGCATAAGACTTATGGTCATGTCATTGATAAGGTCTTATTGAAAAAGTATTAGCCGCTGTTTAAATTCTAATAAAAGAGTAGATTGTCTGATAAAAATCATAAAAACTGATAAGATATTGGTATTAAATATTTTTAAAGGATGGTCCGAATTTGACAATTAAATTAGTTGCAATTGATATGGATGAAACTTTATTGGATCCTAACCAAAAAATTACTCCTAAAAATAAACAAGCAATTGCGGCAGCTTTAAAACAGGGTGTCAAGATTGTATTGTGTTCTGGCCGTCCTTTGCAAGGATTGCAGTCCTATGCTCAAGAGCTAGGAATTGACTCGGATGAACAATATCTTATTACTTATAATGGTGGCACGATTCAAACCGCAACGGGTCAGATTATTCAAGAACATGTGTTACAACCGGATGATTTTACACGAATTCAGCAATTTTGTAACCATGAAAATGTTCATTTAAATGTTTTAGATAATCACAGCCATGTATACACTGCTAATCATGAAGTGAATTTTTATACTTTGATGCAAGCTACCGAAATGCAGGCGGGGATTACAGTTTTAGATTCTTCCGATTTGCCGATTAAATTCACTCTCGCTAAAGCAGTATTAACTGGGACAGCAGCGCAAATGGATCAAATTGAGCCTTTATTTAGAGCTCAATTTGGAGCTGATTATTCGATTGTTCGTTCCATGCCGATAATGCTTGAAGCTGCTCATTCATTAGCGACCAAGGGCAGAGCTTTGCATGATTTGGCTGAGCATTTAGGCTTCCAACTAGATGAATTAATGGCAATTGGTGACGAACAAAATGATTTAACCATGTTTCAAACTGCTGGCACTGCGGTGGTAATGGCTAATGGCAATCCGAAAATGAAAGAATTGGCTGACTATATTACTGCTGATAATACTCATGACGGGGTAGCACAAGCTTTAGAAAAATTTGTCTTATAGGAAGAAACTATACAGTTTGCAAAATTTTATGTACAATATTAATAATTAAATCAGAGGAGTGTGGCGATTGGATAAGCAAAAACAAGCTGATAGTATTATTGTGCTGGACTATGGCAGCCAATATAATCAGCTAATTACTCGGCGGATTCGTGATTTTGGTATTTATTCGGAATTATTGCCTCATACCATGACAGCTCAAGAAATTAAGGCGCTGGCACCGAAAGGTATCATTCTTTCGGGAGGTCCTAATAGTGTTTATGATGCCGATGCTTTAAAGATTGATCCCGAGATTTGGCAATTAGGGATTCCAATTTTAGGAATTTGCTATGGCATGCAATTAATGATGGATAATCTTGGTGGTGCCGTTCAAGCTGCCGGTGCACCTGAATATGGGCATGCTGATATTACTATTAAAAAAATTGACTCCTTATTGTTTGCGGGATTACCTGATCAGCAGTTTGTGTGGATGAGTCATGGCGATCGCGTAACTAAAATTCCGCAAGGCTTTGAAACCGTAGCTGTTAGTGACAATACACCTTATGCGGTTGTAGAAAATGCAACTCAAAAGTTATACGGTATTCAGTTCCATGCTGAAGTTCGTAATACTCAATATGGCCTAGATATTTTAAAGAACTTTGCTTTTAAGATTTGTGGCGCGCAAGCTAATTGGAGTATGAGCGACTTTATTGAGCAACAAATTGCTAAAATCCGTGAAACGGTTGGCTCCCGGAAGGTCTTGTTAGGCCTATCTGGTGGTGTTGATTCTTCTGTTGTTGGTGTTTTGCTTCACAAGGCTATTGGCAATCAATTAACGAGTATCTTCGTTGACCATGGTCTATTGCGTAAAGGTGAAGCCCAACAAGTCATGGACAACCTGGAAGGCAAATTTGGCTTAAATATTATCAAGGTAAACGCTCAAGAACGATTTTTAAAGAAACTCGCTGGTGTCAGTGATCCAGAACAAAAGCGGAAAATTATTGGCAATGAATTTATTCAGGTCTTTAATGATGAAGCCCAAAAATTAGATGGGATTGACTTTTTGGCACAAGGCACTTTGTATACCGACGTAATCGAAAGTGGTACTAATACTGCCCAAACTATTAAGTCACATCATAATGTCGGCGGTTTGCCTAAAGATATGCACTTCCAATTGATTGAACCACTACGGACTTTATTCAAAGATGAAGTTCGTGAATTAGGTGAAAAGCTAGAGATGCCGCATGATCTCGTTTGGCGGCAGCCATTTCCTGGTCCGGGATTAGGAATTCGAGTATTAGGTGAAATCAGTAAGGATAAATTACAAATTGTGCGCGATAGTGATTATATCTTACGTGAAGAAATCAAAAATGCTGGATTGGAAAAGTCTATTTGGCAATACTTTACCGTTTTACCGGGCATGCGCAGTGTCGGTGTTATGGGTGATGGCCGGACTTACGATTATACAGTCGGCATTCGTGCAGTTACTTCGATTGATGGAATGACAGCAGATTTTGCCCAAATTCCATGGGAAGTCTTGGCAAAGATTTCTACACGAATTACTAATGAGGTGGATCACGTCAATCGCGTCGTTTATGATATTACTTCTAAGCCACCTGCAACTATTGAATGGGAATAAAATGATACAAAATAAAGCTTGGCAATAGTCAGGCTTTTTATTTTACTTTAGTCTAAGAAAGATAAACATTTTGACGAGTAAAATTGTAGATTGGGTTACTGTTCAAAGTAATAAGTGAAAATCTATAATAATGAAAAGCAGCAGTAAAAATTCAAGCAGAATTACAATTCAGTGACTTTTCAAACACTAAAATCAACGTTGTATCTAAAAGGTGATATTACGCTGGGCAATGTTAGTTATTATTATTTATAAGAGGTAGTACTTTCCTTACCAAAACTATTTTAATTGTCCTTTTATAAAAATTATGTCAAACTAGTATTAAAGGATATTAACAAGTTAGGAGCGACAGGACTATGATTTCATTTTTGAATGATTATTCAGAAGGCGCCCATCCCAAGGTTTTACAGCGCTTAATAAATACCAATATGCAACAAGAAACTGGGTATGGCACCGATAACTTTACTACGGAGGCCACGGCCAAAATCAAGGCTACACTGGATTGTCCCGAGGCTAAGGTTTGTTTTTTGACTGGAGGGACGCAGACTAATCAAATTGTCATTGACGCCATGTTACAAAGCTATCAAGGCGTCATTGCTGCTGATACTGGTCATGTCAATTTACATGAAGCTGGGGCAATTGAATTCACCGGTCACAAAGTCTTGGCTTTACCTGGGAAAGATGGTAAGTTAGCTGCGCAAACAGTGGACACTTATATCAAAGATTTTTATGATGATGATAATTGCCAGCAGATGGTTTTTCCGGGTATGGTCTATATTTCTTACCCTACTGAATATGGTACTTTATACTCCAAGGAGGAATTGACCGATTTAGCCACAGTCTGCCACCAGCATCATTTAACGCTCTATATTGACGGTGCACGGCTAGGTTATGGTTTAGTCAGTCCTGAAGCTGATTTAACTATTAAAGATATTGCCCAATTAGCAGATGTTTTTTATATTGGGGGTACTAAAATCGGCGCCCTATGCGGGGAAGCAGTCGTTTTCACTAAAAATAACGAACCTGAACATTTTTATTCCTTTGTTAAACAACACGGAGCTTTATTAGCTAAGGGACGACTTAATAGCTTGCAGTTCTTGGAGCTATTTAGCGACAACCTTTATTTTGATATTAGTCAGCATGCAGTAGATTTGGCTTTGAAACTTAAACAGGGCTTCTTAGACAAGGGTTATCAATTATATCTAGATTCACCAACTAATCAGCAATTCTTTATTGTGGATAATCAAAAAGTTCAAGAGTTAAGTGAGCAGGTACTCTTTACCCGTTGGGAAAAATATGATGAAACCCATACAGTCTTGCGTTTTGTAACTTCTTGGGCAACCCCTTCAGAGGATGTTGAACGATTATTGGAATTGGTTTAAAGTTTTATAAAATGTGAAGGATTGATATGAGAATATCAATCCTTTTTTAATCATATTTATGTTTTAAATTATTTTGTTAATGTTTATAGTTTAATGTTGCGAGTTATGCTATAATAACCTTTATTTTTTAAACAATTTTGTTACAGAAATAGGGAATATAAATGATAGCTTATAATAAAAATATATTATTTAAGTATTTAATATATGGTTGGATAATATTATTCCTAGTCATTATTTTTTCTGCAATAATGTTATTTGCTATCAATTATTATAATCCTAATGTGATAAAACATTTATTTAATTTAATTATTAATAACATGGCAGTAGCGCCCAATACTAAACCTGGATGGAATGCATTTGTTGAAATATTAAAGAATAATGAAGTGGCTGGCTTTTGGTTGATTTTAATTGGACTAATACCTATACCAGGATTATATTGGTTAGTGGTTATAGGTATGGGCAGCATGTTAGGAGTAATTTTGACACTTTCATGTATTAAAACTAACTTTTTAACTGCTGTTTTGGAATTTGGTATTGGAATTATGCCTCATGGGATTTTTGAATTTTCAGCTATGTTTTTAATAATTGGATTGTCATCGCAAATTAACAATCATATCTATTGGTTTATCTATAAAAGATTAAGACAAGATAAAAGGAAAGAAAAATTTAATTGGAAAATAATTTTATTTCAGTATTTAATTATTTCTGTATCGTTAATCGTGATAGCTGCCTTAATTGAATCATTTATTACCCCTTTAATCTAGAATAATTAGGATATGAATATGTATAATAACTATTATTTTATATGTTGTTTTCTATATTTAAAGAAAATACTATATTATAGTACGCATGATGTATTAATAGTTTTTTAATAAAATGCCTTACTAGGCTACAATTTAGTTATCTATTATTAAAGAAGCAAAAGTTATGTTAGGCGAATCTTAGTTTAAATAACATTTATTACTTTTTCAGCTTATAATTAAAAGCTGTTATTAAATAATTGCCTCCACTTTATTATCAATTGTGCCTTCTCAAATTCGTACTCATCGTTAATGTTCGTCAAATTCAATTTCCCAAACACTAAACTCTTAGTACTGCTCTCTGTTGCCGAACAGAATTGGAAATGATTAATAAACGCCGGTATTATCGTTTTTTAACAGTTTGGACTGCCCAGACTTACCTGAATGGCTTCCATCCTAACAGTCTGAGTAATCGCCACTGGCAATTATTACTTTTATGAAACCAGTTTCTAAAAACATTTTCTATATCACTATTGATAGTCTATCTCTTTCTGTTTGTTGGCCAGTACGTAATTATTGAGTACGGATTTTTTGCGGATAATAGACTATAATGCCACTATGCATCTTTACTACTAAGATTTTAAAAGTAATTTTGAAGCCATTGCTCAAGGAATAGTAGCACCATTTCGCTGGATTATATTAATGATTCAAAAATGGTGATCACTATGATTTCTGATTAAGCAAGACAGTTGTGCGCAATCTTAGTGGACATGGGTTATTGAGACAATTTGTAAAACAGCTAATTAGCATTTCAAGAAATTAGCTTTGAGTTTCCTCAACGAAAAATATACAACCAAATTCTAAAGACAATAATAAATTATTAAAATATCTGTGTCACCAAATTAAATATTTTTTGATTATTTTGATATTGAACGTTATTGTGTTCATTTACTAGCTGGATTTCAAACGAGATTTGAACAATGTTTGTAGATACTCTTAGAAAAAATAGCTATCATCCACTCGTATTGATAAAATAAAGAAATATGTTATTTAGCTAATAGCTTGTTTATATCCTATCAGGACTATAACAAGTTATTTTTTTATTGAAGAGCGTTACTTTTACTAACTTGATTCGTTGTTTAAGTGAAAGGGGGGTGCAATGAAACTTGATGGTTATGAAGAATTAATCAAAGAGATGTTATTAGAGTTACGCAACTACCTAATTAGCCAAGGTGCAAAACCACAAGTGGCCGAAGATGTGATTCAAGATGTCTTTGTTAAAGTTTTGGAAATGGAATTAATTTTACCGCCAGAGCAGTTGCGCCCCTATATGTATCGTATGGTTCAAACTAAATATATTGATACCTATCGGCGCCAGCGTCATTGGCAGCAATTGCTAGAAAAGTATCTCATACCTGAATATCAACAGCTAACGCCTGCTGAAGTTTCACCACGTGAAGTTCAGTTAGGCCAGGCATTGGAACAATTATCGATAACTAATCGCCAATTATTACGTTGGCGGTATTTGGATAAAAAGTCTATTACTCAAATAGCCGTCCAGTTACAAATACCACAGGCTGCTGTAAAGATGCGCTTATATCGCTTACGTCACAAACTTAAGAAGATTATGGGAGATGAGATTAATGAATGAAACGGAAAAATTTGATCGCTTGGCTCGTAAAGTTAAATTTAAAAGATGGCTAGGGACAATCCTGTTAATTGTCGTATTAGTTCCAGTTGTAATGATAGGATTTAATTTTTTAACTAGTCGACTAGTTATGCGGCAATCCAATCAGTTAATGCAGCAATTGAGTATGCGTTCTGAAATTATGGCGCCTAATATTCAAATTAGTGATCAACAGCTAGCTGATGATAACAATCAGCATGGTAAAATTGTCAGTCATCGCTATAAAGAAATAGATGGCTATCGGATTCCTTGGAGTAGTGTAGAAGGGCGATATACTATATTTACTAATGTAGTAACTATTTCTAATGTTGTAGATGGGGCAGTCGACTTTAATAAAAAACATAGGCATATACAAGAAACAGATTATGATCGTGCTACCCAAACTAAAATACCTTTATTTTATAATAATCGTTATAAATATTTAAAGGGTGATATGCCTCTAGATATGCCTCATGAATTGCAGCAAGTCGGCAAGATGTCCAATTATGTAGCAGAAGTGGCAGTTACTTTCAAAAAGCCTCTGACTTATCAGCAAATTAAAAAAATATTACCTCAAGGTGTTAGTGCTGATTGGTATTGGATTGGTGTAGATAAGGACGTTAATATTGAGGCCATTAATAATAATTATCTAGGCATTCAAGCCTTTAGTGATAGGGGTATTAAGCGACTAAGCAATAAAGACTATGCCGATTTTCGTAAGAGTCTGCTGCATGCTCAGGATAATCATCTGACTGAAAGTTATACTATTGATAATGGCAAACCCTATAAACCCGCTCAATATGCCGCTAAGTATGCCAAAAAGTATCCGACTTTAGCAAAGGCCAAATTTTCTGGCGTGATTCTCACCGGGCAAAGCGAGAACTTTAAACAATTAGCAAACGCTGATTGGATTAGTGCTAGCTCTGTGGGAGCCACGATTAAGCGCGTACCATATATTAAACCAAAATATTAAACAATAAAAATTTAAGTCATTTAATTATTCCTGCTTCTAAATATGTATAGCTGATGTGTCGGAACCTAACAATAAAATTAACATTCCATGAAAAAGCCAAGCGATGTGCTTGGCTTTTTTACTATCGTCATAGTGTTAATAGGGGAAAATGCTATAATAACAATATTAAAAAACGATTATATAAATAATTTGTGTTTTAAAAAATATTTCACGTGAAATATTTTAAAAAAGTCTTGACATATTTCAATTGAAATATTATATTACTTATATCGGCTGAAATATTAAGAAAGGAGTTTCCAATGAAACTTAAACAAATAGCTCATATTACGTCCGGGCTGAATAGTATTGAACTCAAAAATAAAAAAGAATTCAATAACTTGACTACTTATACCAATGATGATATTGAATTTGATCTCTATCAAGGGTATCAGGGGCCACAAAAACCCGCCAGTAACAAGGCTATTACCAGCGCTGGAAGTTTAATTATTAATACTATGACAAATCAAGCTACTATAATTTCACCACAATCAGATGGGAAAATCATGCCGCAACATATTATGCGGTTAGGGCTAGATCCCCAAGAGGTTGATCCTTGGTATCTCTGCTATGTTCTTAATGAATCCGAAAGTGTTAAAAGACAACTATATAGTACTATGGAAGGAACAGTTTTACGGCGGGTAACAGCTTCCAGCATTAAAAATTTAGATCTTGATTTACCTGCGATCAATGTGCAAAAAAAAATTGGTAACCTTTACCGAATTTTGCTTGTACAAAATCGCCTACAACGTGAGTACAACCAAAAATATAACCAAGCAATTTTAACCCTTTTAAAACAAAGTAATTAATGGAGGAAAATAAACATGAGTGAAACAACTAATCTAGAAAATGGACTTTTTAGTGCCGCAGACGTCTTGCGTTCCAAAATGGACGCCAGCCAGTATAAGAATTATCTATTAGGAACAGTCTTTTATAAATATCTATCCGATAGCCTCTTGTATGAAGTGGCGGAGCTTTTGGAAGATGATTCTAATATAACTTTGGAGCAAGCACAGGCTATATATGAAGAAAATGCTACTGATCAAGACTTATTAGATGAATTAAAAAATACCCTCGGTTATTGGATTGACCCCGCGGATACTTATACCAATATCTTAAAATCAGTTCAAGACCATACTTTCCAATTGAATCAATTGGGGGATGCGTTTACCAAGTTAGAAAGTCGGAATTCAGCTTTTGAGGGCTTGTTTGAAGATTATGACTTGCATTCTAAACGCTTAGGCAATAGCCCACAAAAACAAGCCGACACAATTGCCGGAGTGCTCGCAGCTATTGGTAAGTTGGAACTGGTAAAAACAGAAAGCGATAGCCTCGGCGATGCTTATGAATATCTAATTAGTCAATTTGCTTCTGAATCTGGTAAAAAAGCGGGCGAATTTTACACCCCGCAAAAAGTTTCAGAATTGTTGACCCGTTTGACTTTAGTAGGGAAGAACTACCAAAATGGGATGGCTGTGTATGACCCGGCAATGGGTTCAGGTTCCTTATTATTGAACTTCCGTAACTATGTGGCCAATTACGACCGCATTACGTACTTCGGCCAAGAAATTAATACTTCAACTTTTAATTTGGCCCGGATGAACATGATTTTGCACCATGTCGAACTCGCCAATCAATACTTGCGCAATGGCGATACTTTAGATGAAGATTGGCCGGCAGAAGAAGTTGCCAATTTTGATGCCGTAGTAATGAATCCACCCTATTCTTTAAAGTGGTCGGCTAATGAAGGGTTTTTAGAAGATCCTCGCTTTGCCGCTTATGGCGTTTTGCCGCCGAAGTCTAAAGCAGATTATGCTTTCTTATTGCATGGATATTATCATCTTAAACACAGTGGCACAATGGCAATTGTCTTGCCGCATGGAATTTTATTCCGTGGCGGTTCTGAGGGTAAAATTCGCCAAAAATTACTTGAGAATGGCTCAATTGATGCGGTCATTGGCTTACCAGCAAATCTTTTTTATAGTACAGGAATTCCTACCACTATTGTAGTCTTAAAAAAGGATAAGCAAGACCGGAATGTCTTCTTTATCGATGCATCGAAGGATTTTGAAAAGGTTAAAACTCAAAATGTTTTGCGCGAAGAAGATGTTTTAAAAATTCTCGATACCTATGAAAAGCGGCAAGATGTGGATAAGTATGCGCACTTAGCGACCTTTGAGGAAATTCAAAAAAATGACTTTAATTTAAATATTCCGCGTTATGTTGATACCTTTGAAGCAGAACCACCCGTTGATGTGGATAAATTGTTGAGTGAAATGCAAGATATCAAAAAACAAGAAGCCCAACTCACCGCCCAAATCAATGACATGATGGCCGATCTAGTGGCGACGACCCCGGAAGCTCAGAAAACTCTTGACGCGTTAAAGAAGGTCTTAAAATGATTAAATTAAATATAGATAGGACTAAAAAAGATGACTGAAAAAAAGTTAGTACCCAAGTTACGTTTTCAGGGCTTTGAAGGTGCATGGGAAGAGAAAAAATTAGGAGAAGTATCAAAAATTGTGGGTGGTGGAACACCTGATACATCAATTAAGGAATATTGGGATGATGGAAATATTAATTGGTATTCTCCTACAGAATTAAAAAATAAGTCTTATTTAAATAATAGCGAAAAAAAAATCACAGAATTAGGCTTAAAAAAAAGTGCTGCGAAGCTTCATCCTCCATTATCTACCATTTTATTTACTAGTCGTGCTGGTATAGGTAACATGGGTATAATAACAACGCCAGCAGCTACCAACCAGGGTTTTCAATCTATTGAACTAAATAAGGGCTATAATTCATATTTTGTATATTCATATGGATTTAGCATAAAAAAACAGGCGCTGAGATTAGCATCAGGATCTACTTTTTTAGAAATATCTAATACAGATATGAAGAGAATTTATTTATTTTTTCCTGAAGATGTTGAACAACAAAAAATAGGCGCTTTATTTTCTAAAATCGATCAACTCATTGACCTGCAACAGCAAAAGCTTGCCAAAATTAAATTGCTCAAAAAGGCGCTTTTGCAAAAGATGTTTGTGAATAACGGCCAAGAAGTTCCGGAAATTCGCTTTGCTGGTTTTGAAGGTGAATGGGAAAAGAAAAGATTAGGAGATATAGCCGATTTTGTTAATGGACGAGCTTATAAACAGAATGAATTATTATTTAATGGCAAATATCCTGTTTTAAGAGTTGGTAATTTTTATACTAATGAAAATTGGTACTATTCTAATTTGGAATTACCTAAAAAAAATTATGCAAATAAAGGAGATCTATTATATGCGTGGTCAGCATCTTTTGGACCCCATGTTTGGAATGGGGAAAAAGTTATTTTTCATTATCATATATGGAAAATAGAATTATCCAAATTCTTAAAAATAGATTTTGCTTTACAAATATTAAAAGCTGATAAAACAAAACTTTTAAGTACTACTAATGGATCAACTATGGCACATGTAACAAAAGCCGATATGGAAAATAAGAATATATATATTTGCTCTATAACTGAACAACAAAAAATAGGTACATTCTTGAAAGATATTGATAATCTAATTTCTACCAATGATTCCCAATTAGAGCAGCTTAAATTACTCAAAAAGTCCCTCTTACAAAACATGTTTGTCTAAACCTTAAAAGGAGCAAGATATGGAAGAAGCAGCGATGGAAGAGAAACTGATTGACCGCTTGACCCAAGGGGTTAATCAATGGGTGCGGCGTGAAGACCTTAAAACGGTGCCGCAGTTATGGGATAATTTTTTCAAAATTTTAACAGCTAATAATCAAGATCAATTAGCTGATGCTCCTTTAACTGCTAATGAACAAGCCACGATTCGCACTCAATTAGTACAGCCGAGCTTTTATCGGGCCGCGCAGTTTTTAATGGGAGCTAATCGGCAGGTGCGTTTTCATCTTCAAAGGGATGATTCTAATTTGCCCGACGCAGACTTATTAATTCTTGATAATACTAATATCACTGGTGGTTCTTCGGTTTATGAAATTGCACATCAAGTCCAAGTACCCAGAACTCTAGCAATTGACCAAGACCGGCGTTTCGATGTGACACTTCTCATTAATGGTTTGCCGTTGATCCAAATTGAGTTAAAGACGCCGCAACAACCCTATATGAAAGCCTTCCATCAGCTGCAAAAGTATATCGATGAGGGTAAATTTACCGACCTGTACTGTTTTGTCCAGATGTTAGTAGTTACTAACGGCACGAGCACCCGCTATATCTCCGCGGGTCCACACCTCAATGCGCAATTTTTGACCTCATGGGTCAATCAAGATAATAGCTTAGTTGATAATTATCTTGATTTTGCACAGGCCGTATTGAATATTCCCGCGGCGCATAAAATGATTGCTGATTATACAGTTTTAGATAGTGAAGCCAAGAAGATTATTCTCTTACGTCCCTACCAGATTCATGCCATTCAGGCAATTTTTGAAGCCTCGCGTCAAGGTCAATCAGGTTTTGTCTGGCATACGACCGGTTCAGGTAAAACTTTAACCTCATATAAGGTGGCTCGTAATCTCTTACAAATTCCATCCTTGCAAAAGACAATCTTCTTAATTGACCGCAAGGACTTAGACATGCAGACCACAGCAGCCTTTCAAGCTTACGCGAATAACGATACTATTAATGTCAATGAGACGAATAATAGTTACGACTTAGCTGAACAATTAGGTGACGGGGATCGTAATGTCGTCGTGACTACGCGCCAAAAGTTGCAGGCAATATTTAAACGGATTGACGATGATTCGGCCAGCTCTCAAAAATATGCTTCTTTAAGGCAATTACATTTGGCTTTTATTGTAGATGAATGTCATCGGGCGGTGACACCAGCGCAAAAGCGTGAGTTAGATAAGTTCTTTGTGCATCCGCCTTTATGGTATGGCTTTACTGGTACACCAATATTTTCAGAAAATGCTCGTAAAGAAAACGGCCAAGAAGCTCGCACAACTGAACAGTTGTATGGTCCTGTCCTGCATAAGTATACGATTGAAGATGCTATTCGAGATCAGGCGGTGTTAGGCTTTAAAATTGATAATCAAGGCAGCGCATATCAGTCTGAAAGTGACGAGGCCAATACAGAGAAGATGGACAGTATTTATCTGCAAGATCCCCACATGCGTTCAGTAGTAGAACAGGTGTTGGCTTTAGCTTACCGCAAGCAAGGACTCATAAACGGGCACCGATATTCGGGAATTTTTACTACCTCTTCAATTAAGCAAGCGCAAAAGTATTACACCTTATTCCGTCAAGTCATTGCTGCGGGCGGTGTATCTCAGCGGATTTTAAAAGTAGCACCTGATTTTCCACGGATTGCAATTACCTATTCTATTTCGCAAAATGATACCGAATCAGAAGCTAATCAAGAACAGATGAAGCAATCGCTTAAGGATTATAATCAGATGTTTGGCACTAATTTTACTATGAGTGAATTAGATGCATATAATCGTAATGTTAATGACCGCTTGGCACGTAAGAAACGGCTTTACCAACAGCCAGGTGCGCAATTAGATTTGGTGATTGTGGTTGATCGGCTGTTAACGGGTTTTGACTCGCCTAATCTGGCTGCCTTATATTTGGATCGGCCACCACTCAACCCACAGAATTTAATTCAGGCTTTTTCACGGACTAATCGTATTTTTGATGCGGGTAAGACTTGGGGACAGATTGTAACCTTCCAATATCCGGAAACTTATAGCACGGCTATTGATGATGCTTTGCGCTTATATTCTAATGGTGGTACTGCGACGATTATGGCTCCAGATTGGGCGACATCGCGGCGCAGATTTAAAAAAGTCCGTCAACACTTAGATAAATATTTACGCCAAAAAGATGATTTGACCCAACTTTTAAAGGCTCCAGTCACTGAACAAAAGCAGTTTGTTAAGGACTTTCAAGAATATGATAAGAGTTTAACAGCTATTCAAACTTATGATGAACTTGATCATCAAGATCAGCTAGAACCTGAAGAACGAGTTCAAATTGATGATATTGATCCTGATGTTTTGGCAGCTTTACGCGGCACATATGAAAATGTGGTGGAACAGTTACATCAAAATAATTCTGATGATCCAGATGACAGTGATATTGTCATTGATGACGAATATGAATTGGAGTCTTTTCATACGAAGGAAGTCGATGAGCGTTATATTATGGCGCTGATTCAGGCTTATATTCCCGAACACAATGAACAAGAATTGTTTCCTATGGATACAACTAGTCAAGAAAAAATTGACACTTATATTGACGATTTAGCACAGACTAATCAGCCATTAGCCGATATTATTAGGTCTTTGTGGCGCAAAGTTCAACAAAATCCGCAAGATTATACTGATCAACAAATGGATCAAGTATTGGAATCCTTAATTGACCAAGAAAGTCAGCAGATTATGCAAGAATTTGCGCAGCGTTATCAAGTTGATTATGATGATTTGCGTTTTGTTATGACTCATTATGATCCTGATGCTGATATTAGCCAACAAAAGGGTATGAATAAGTTAGTGAGCAAGGGAGCTTTTCAAAAGTTTAAAGCGGCTTATCCCACAAATGACTTAACTCATCTCTTACAGTGGAAAAAGCAAGTACGCCATGAAGTGGTTAAATACTATTTTGATAAGATACAACCATTAATACAACATAATTAAGAAATTGATTAAATAACTGGTGTTAAGCCAAACTGGCGGAGGACAGTTTGGCTTTTTTACTAAGTGAGAAAAGTGAGGATAATTATGCGACTATTACACACCGCCGATTGGCATATCGGCCGGCGGCTGCATGGCTTTGACCTAACAGCGGAACAACAGCAGGCCTTTGAACAAATTGAAAGTATTGCACAGCAAGAACAAGTAGACGGGCTTATCATAGCTGGGGATTTATATGATCGCAGTGCGCCTGCCGAAGCAGCTGTTAGGCAACTGAACCAGATGTTGCAGCAATTGAATTTAACTGATAAATTGCCCATCTATGCAATCTCAGGCAATCATGATAGCAGTGTCCGTTTGGCGACGGGGACGCCGTGGTTTCCACAAACTAATTTTTATTTATATACTGACTTGCAGCAGGCCTTTACACCAATCGAAGTAGCCGATACACAGATTTTTTTGTTGCCGTATTTTGAACCATTTGCAGCCCAACAATATTTTCATGATGAATCGCTGCAGCATTTAGACCAAGCAGTGGCCGCTGTCATCACTCAGATGAAAACCCTCTTTACTCCTGGAAAACGTCATATTTTGGTTGCCCACTTCTTTGTTAGTGGCAGTTTGCAAACAGACTCTGAAACCCAGTTAACGGTAGGCGGTTTAGCGGCGGTACCCTTGGATTTATTAGCTGATTTTGATTATGTAGCTTTAGGCCATTTGCACGGCAAAGACGCATTACAGGCGCAAAATGCTTGTTATTCCGGCTCACCAGTGAAATTTTCTTTATCTGAGGCTAAACAAAATAAAGGTGTCTATATTATTGATACTGAAACCTTAACGCGTACTTTTCATCCTCTTACACCCCTAAGAGATGTGCAGCAAATCACGGCTAGTTTTGCCGAATTAACTAACCCACAATTTTATCAAGCTCAAAAACAAGATGATTATATTGGGGTTACTTTGACCGACAAAAAACCAATTCCCAATGTTTTAACCCAGCTGCGCCAACTTTATCCGAATTTAATTTCTTTAACCCGCGCAGAGGGTTTTGAAGCACAGTTTGCTTATCAGGGTGAAAATGGGCAGCAATTACGGCATAAAGATCCTCTAGAATTGCTGGCTGACTTTTATGAACAAGTAGCACAAGAAGAACTAACTGACCAACAACGCCAGTGGGCTGCTGCTGCTTTAAAAATTGCCAATAAGGAGGAGCAATAATGCAACCTTTGAAGTTAACCATGCAAAATTTTGGGCCTTATGAACATCAAACTCTCGATTTTACGCAGTTACAGGGAGCAAATGTATTTTTGATTTCTGGTCGGACTGGTTGTGGCAAGACGACTATCTTTGACGCAATGACTTTTGCCTTATACGGAGAAGGAATTAGCGAAGACCGCAAGCCAGAGAGTTTACGTTCGGACTTTGCAGCGCCAAGCGCTCCGACGCAAATTGATTTTGAGTTTACCCATCAAGGTTTAACGTATCGTGTCAGCCGTCAACCAAAACAAACTTTAACCAAAAAACGTGGCAACGGGTTAAAGGTTTATGAAAGTACGGGAAAATTGGCGATTTTTCGTGATGACCAAAAAATAGATGAAATTACCAAACTTAAAGATATTAACTTAAAAATTAGGGATGTCTTACAGTTAAGCCGGCAGCAGTTTGTTCAGATTGTCTTACTGCCGCAAGGTGATTTTCGGCGTTTTTTAATGGCCGATAGTAAGGATAAAGAAGGCGTCTTGCGTCAGATTTTTAAGACTAATCTATTTGCACGTTGGAGTAATGTTTTAAATGAACAATTAAAACAGCAAAAACAAGCATATCAAGGCTATACAGATGCAGTTACGCGCGAATTTGCTAAGGTAACTTGGCAAGAGCAGCCTGCAGATTTAGAGCAATTGACTAATCATCAAAAAATCGAACTCTTACAATGCCAACAAGAACAAGCTCACCAGACTCTCCAACAGCTTGATGCCAGCCAACAGCTTTTAGAACAACAAACTCAACAGGCACAAAGTCAACTGTCTGAAGCCCAAAAACTCCAGCAACGCCAGGAAGATCTTGCAACTAAACAACAAAAATTGGCAAAGCTGCAAGCACAATCATCCCATATTAATAGTCAGCAGACCCTTATCAGTCAATTAAAGTGGGCACAACATTATCAAGGCGATTACCAACAACTGCAAAAATTGGAAAAGCAAATTGCACACACAAAAGAGCAATTGCCCCAGCTAGCAACAAAGCTCACCGATCTGCAACATCAACAAGCAGAACTAGCAGCGCAAAAACAAACACTAGCGCAAGCCAGTGATCAACAAACTCAACGCTTAGATGAGAAGGCTGTCTTAACCAGTCAACGCCTGGCGTTTGCCCAAGTAGAAGACCTCAAACAACAAACTACTACTGCTCTTCACAAAGCAAACCAAGCACAAGCAGCGTTTGCCAAACTGCAGGAAAAACAATCAGACTTGCAGACCCAAGAGCAAGAATTAACTCAAGCGGTTAAACAATTGCCAACTGTATTAGCCCAACTTAATGACAGCCAACAGCTGCACAATAAATTGCAGCAATTTAATCAGCAAGTAAAACAATTACAACAAACAGCAGCAGCCAACCAAGATTTGAAAACCAATATTGACCAGACTCAACAGCAATTACAGCAAGCTCAACAAGCAGCCGAGCAAGCCCAAGCTGATTACCAGCAGTTGCACAATCATTGGTTAGAAAATCAAATCGCTAATTTAGTAGCACAACTAACACCGGGCAGCGCTTGTCCAGTTTGTGGAAGTCTTGATCATCCACAACCGGCTGAAGTGGCGGATATACCAGTCGTTACGAAAAAGCAGTTACAACAAGCAGAAAAATTGAGTCGCCAAAAAGCGGCCGCCCAATCCCAGCTGGATTCAATCATTAAAGAACGGCAACAACAATTAAGCCACAGCAATAATCAGTATCAGGTCGATTTAGCGCAATTATTGCAAACTTTACAGGCAGAAAAGTTAATTGCAACGGATCAAACTGATTTAATGGCCGTAGCGGATACAGTGCAGGAGTTATTAGACCAGCAAAATCAGGAACAAAAGCAGTTACAACAGCAACAAAAAGATTTAGAGGCTAAAAATCATCAAGTTGAAAAGATTCAACAGCAATTGCAAAGTCTCAAAATTCAGCTCCAAGATGCGCAACAGCAGCTTCAAACTGCGCAACAACACCAGCAACAACTGCAAACTCAGCTCCAAGATGCCCAACATAATTTGCCAGCTGGATATGCCGATTTGCAGGCTTTAGATGTGCATTTACAGCAACTAGAAAAGCAAATTACAACATATCAAACACAAGTAAACACTAATGAGCAACAATTGCAGCAAAATCAACACCAGCTTACTAAGGCACAAACGCAGCAAGCCCAAATACAAGCGGATTTAAAGCAAAAACAACAAGAATATCAACAAAGTCAAGCCCAATTAACCGCGGTAATTTTGGCAAAACTACAAACCCAATCTTGGCAGCCATTTGTTGAATTACTTGAGCAACTGCCACATTTAGACCCGCTAGAAGCGCAAGTCCAGACCTATCAGCAGCAACTCACTCAAGTTCAAGCCCAAATTAGCGAGTTGCAAAAGATTATTGGTAATCGTTCCCCTGGAGATATTCAAGAACAAACCCAAAAAGTTGCCACCTTACAACAAGATTTACAAGCAGCCCGGGAGCGTTATCATGACTGGCGCGATCAAATGAATTTAAATGATGATCATTTACAAACTATCTTAACTAATTGGCAGCATCTCGCTAACCAGCAGGCAGATATTAATGAACTAGAGTTGTTGGTTGATACTGTTAATGGTCGGGGCGATAACAAACTAGGACTAGAGCGCTACGTTTTACGTTCGCAACTAGTTGAGATTTTGCAAGTAGCAAATGAACATTTGCAGCAGTTAAGTTCGGGACGTTATTTTTTGATTTTGCACAAAGAAATGGGTACTTTCCAAAAGAATACCGGCTTAGAAATTGATGTCTACGATGATAATGTCGGCCAAACGCGCAGTGTTCATACCTTATCTGGTGGTGAAAGTTTTATCGCGGCTCTGAGTTTGGCTTTAGCTTTAGGAGAAGTCATTCAAAATGAATCCGGCGGAATTAAGATTGATACCCTCTTTATTGATGAAGGCTTTGGATCGTTAGATCAAGATTCATTAGCGACCGCTTTAACGGCCTTACAAAATATTGAAAGTTCCAGCCGTATGATTGGCATTATCAGTCACGTCTCAATGCTTCAAGAGCGTATACCATATCAAATTCAAGTTACTGCCCGCGGCCAAGGTAAGAGCCAAGCACACATTGTAGTGCCGTAATGTTAGCAGTTAAGGGTTTTAAACAATAATATTAAGTTTCATCTAGTGACAATTCTTTATTGATTGAGTTTAATTAGGAGTGTGTTTATAATTTTTCCCCAGCCGCTAATTAAAAATATTCAAACCATGAAGTTGAGGCATTATTTAGGCCACAACTTTTTTTGCTTATACTAATTTTAAATTGTATTATCTAATTAGAGAGTAAATAGTAATTAATTGTTAAAAATTTTATTGTCTGCTGGATCCACCATTTTTCAGTAGTTTGTCTGATATTTCGATAATTAAAATAAGAGATTGTGATGAATTTGAAAACAAAATTAAGTTCTATTATTATAATGTTTTTGATGTTCGTTATTTCCGCTCATCCGGTTTATGCTGATCAACAAGTGCATGACCAACAACATCTTCTAACAACTGCAGATATCCAACAAATCCATGAGCTCAACCAGCAGTTGCAGCAGCTGCCGCACCCACGGCAAATTTGGGTGCGAATATATCAGGGATTACCATCAAATTGGGATATTTACAATGCCAAAGAATTAAAAAAAATCTACCAAAATGATTCCGTTTTAGAAGATTATCAACAAGACGAGCTCGAAGCCACCTTGCCTAAAGTGCCCGAAATTAACGATGAAGATTATGATGACTATGACGAAGCTGAAGCTGCCCAAAAACACGCCGACCAACTGGAAAAGCAAAACGACCGCATAAGTGGGCAAGTTAGTTTTGTGATTGTCTACCGTTATCAAGGGCGGAATTTAGTTACTTTTACACCTATTAGTAATGATAAAAGTCCTCGGATTCCCAATAACTTTCAACGCTGGTACTTGCACTGGCTGTTGCCAAAAAATATTACTAATGATCATAAACTGATGCGGGTCATCCACAAATATCGAACCTTTGTTCAACGTCATGATGCTGTTACGAATCAATCACCAGACTGGAATGCTCTCATTGATTTTTGGTCTTACGCATTTATGCTGTGGCTAATTTATTATTGTATTGTCGGAGCGCGAAGCGGCAAAGGTGGATATTATGATGATAATCGTAGTGCTGATGGGCAGTTTGAAGAAGGATATATGTACGGTTATTGGCAAGGCGATCAGCAATATCAAAATCGTGACCGAGGAGATGATTCAGATTGGTAAATATTGTTCAAGGAATTATCGCTCTGGCAATTTTAACATTTCGCTATAATTTTAATATTATTGTGGGCGGGATTATTTATCTGTTCATTATCGATAATTATTTTCCCGTAATTACTGCTAATCATCCCTACATTATGACTTTCATTGGGGCAATTATTGTTTTTGCTCTTGATCGCCGAACAGTAAAATGGTGGGGTCAATTACTGAAAAACAAATGATATTTAATTTAAAATTAATTTAATAAAGTTCTCTTTTTAAATTGCTATATTAAGTTTAAAAGGGAACTTTTTTGTATTGTTTTTTAAATGTAAAAATAAAAGGTGAATTCCTATTAAAAGTTTATTTGTTACTAATTTTCTATTGACAAAATGTATACGCAATCATATTATAGTGGTATAAAAGTGGTTTATAAAATGAAAACATAAACCACTTTATAAAAATTTAAAAGGGATGATTTTTAATGCTGACCACATTGGAGAAATATATAAATCAAGAGCCAGACCTGTTATCAAACGTATATAAAAATAGAAAAGAACTAAGTAGGCCTATTGTTGAATTTTTTAGAAATAACACAATAAAAGAAATTTATATTTTAGGTTCGGGAACTAGCCATCATGCTTCAATTTTAGCTAAATTTTATTTAGAAAAATATTTACAGGTTGAAGTAGATGTTGTAATACCAACGATATTTACTAATTATATTAATATAAATAATAATCAAAAATATGATAAATCTGAAATTATGTGTATAGCAATTTCACAAACAGGTACAAGTCGCTCTACCATTATGTCATTAGCTGAGGCTCAAGAAAAGGGCTATAAAACACTAGTTCTAACACAAAATAATGATAGCGAAATAGTGAAATATGCAGATGTTGTTTGTGATTTACATTGTGGCTCTGAAGATGTCATGGTAGAGACAAAGGGATACATTGTAACAATATTTACTATTTATTTATGGGCATTAGAGCTTTCTCTTTCTTGTAATAATTTGTCATTAAGAGATTATGAATGTAAATGCTCAGAAATAAGAAATATGTTATTGAATTATTCTAAGATAATAAGTGAATCACGCAAATGGTGTATATCTCATATTTCTGATTTTTTGAGAATGAAACGTGGAGTTATTACAGGATATGGATTGAATTATTCAACTGCATTAGAAGCCGGTATGAAATTGGGAGAATCTTATCGTTGTCCAATTCAGTCATATGAAATGGAAGAATTTATGCATGGACCTGATATGGCTTTAAATAGTGAATTTTACATATTTTTAATAGTATCTGAAGAAAAAGAGCTTCCACGTATGAAAAAGTTTATCGAATTTTATAAAAAAATAACTAATAATGTTTTTGTCATTAGTTCTGTTTATGAAAGTGATATCAAAAAAGATCTTATGATATCAACACCTGTAAATATTGATTTAACACCGCTTATTTATATTGTTCCTTTTCAATTGATGGCATCAATTTTGGCTGATGCTAAAGATATTGATTTAATTAATTATCCATTTAATAAAGATTTTTCACATTCTATTAATTCATAGCAAGAAGGGTAGTTTTATTATGATAAAGTACATTTTGGTAAGTCATGGTAAGTTAGCTAGTGGAATGAAAAGTATGCTAGAAGTAATCTTAGGTAAACGTGATGATATTGTGGCCATAGATGCATATATAGATGATTTTGATTTTGAAAAATCAATACAGAATATTATTAATCATAGTGATTTAAATAAAGACAAGCTTATATTTGTAAGCGATTTATTAGGCGGAAGTGTAAATAACTATTTATTAAATTATTTATCTACCAAAAATATATATATCATTACTGGTATGAATAGCTCATTATTATTAACTTTACTAACTTCATCAAAAGATAAAAATATAAAACAAATTATCTCACAATCTATAAATGCATCTAAAGATAGTATTATGGACTGTAGTGATTTAGATTTAAATCAAGCAAAAGATGACATATTTTAAATTTAGCTAGGAGGAAATAAGATAATGATTAAAATGACAAGAATTGATTATCGCTTATTACATGGTCAAGTAGCTTTTGCATGGAGCAATTTCATTAGTGCAGATTGTATTTTGATTGCCAATGATTCTGTTGTAAATGACGCAATGAGAAAAGCAACTTTACGCTTAGCTAAACCTAACGGATGCAAATTGATTTTTAAAAATATTGAAGATTCATTAAAAGCTTTAAATAGTGATGTTACAGATAAATACCATTTATTTATTATTGTAGAAAACATTGTTGATGCAAAAAGATTAGTTCAAGGATGTAATAAAATAAAAGAACTTAATTTAGGATTGTCTAAAAAAACTGTCGGATCCAAAAGAATTAGTAGTTCAATTTATATCAATGAAGAGGAAGAATCTGATATACGTACAATGTGTAAAAAGGGTGTGCAAATTTTTGCTCAGCAAGGTCCGACTGATAAAAAAATTATAATGAATGATGCAATTGAGAGGATGTGACAATAATGATTTTACAGACCATTTTAATATTTATTGTGTCTTTTATTGCATATCTTCAAGACTTTACAGGTACTAGTTTTATAGGGCGTCCATTAGTTACTGGTCTTATGCTAGGAATGGTATTTGGAGATGTTAAATCCGGTGTTATGATTGGTGCATATCTAGAAATGGTATGGATGGGCATGATGCAAATAGGTGCTTCTATACCACCAGACGTCATATCAGGTGGACTACTTGGATGTGCTTTTGCTTTAAAAATGCATAGTGGGCCTAATGTAGCATTAACTATTGCATTACCTATTGCTACTATTTACTTATTAATAGAAAATTCTTTTTATGTAATTATAAATCCATTTTTAAATCATTTGGCGGATAATTTTGTAGATAAAGGGAAATTGAAAACTGCAGCTAATATGCATATTTTATCTTCTTTGCTACGACCATTATTAAGCGCTATAGTAATTGCTGGAGCTTTTTACTTAGGTAGTGGAGCTGTACGCAACGTAGTTGCTATAATACCTAAACAAATTATGGATGGAATGTCTATTGCTACTGGACTTTTGCCAGCAGTTGGTTTTGCACAATTATTAAATATGACATATTCTAAAAAAGTTGCACCATTTTTCTTTATAGGTTTTGTTTTATATGCATATTTAAAACTTGATATGATAGGCGTTGCTATCATCGGAGGAGCTTTAGGAGCTATCATGTATATTATTTTAAGTACTGTTCAAGAAGGTTCAGAACAGAATGGAGATGTATCAGATGATTTCTAAAAATGAATCAAAAATAGGAAAAAAGGAAATAAGACAATTATTTTGGCGTTCCATGCCCATGGAAGCAAGTTTTTCTTATGAAAGAATGATGTCAATGGCTTATGCTTATTGTATGTATCCTATTATAAAAAAATTGTATCCTAAGTTAGATGATCAAAAAAAAGCCATGCATCGCCATTTAGAATTTTTTAATTGTACAAGTGCTTGCTCACCAATTATTTTAGGCATTTCTACTGCGATGGAGGAAAGAAATGCATATGATCCTAATTTTGATACTGATTCTATTAATGCAATGAAGGCAGGGCTTATGGGGCCATTGTCTGGCATAGGAGATGCTATTTTTTGGGGAAGTTTACGAATAATTACAGCAGGAATCGGAATTTCGTTAGCTAAAGATGGTAATTGGTTAGGACCAGTTTTGTTTGTATTATTATTTAATATACCTAATTATTTGTTTCGTTACTATGGCGTAAAGTATGGATATTCTTTAGGAAATAAATTTATTAGTAAAATTGACGGGTCTTTAATGGATAATATTACTTATGCTATTAATATTTTAGGTATGGCTGTTATTGGCGCAATGATTGCTTCAATGGTATCAATAAATATACCTATAACTTTTGGAGGGGGCAAGCATCCACAAACAGTACAATCTTTACTTAATAGTATCATGCCTTGTCTTTTACCTTTGGGATTGACATTCTATATTAGCCATTTATTGAAGAAAAAATATAATATTTTAATAATTTTATTAGTAATAATTATTATTAGTATTTTTGGTGCGTACTCAGGAATACTGGCTGTTCCGAAAGATTAAATTTATATATTCATAGAAGGTAATAGTCTGAAGATGAGTTTATTATATTAATTCATCTTTAGACTATTTATTATTTTTGAGTTATCATACATCGTAGTGACACAAATATATATTCACATATTAAGTAACGGAGTTAATATATGACTTTACCAATAGTTAAAAATTTGAATTACTTTGAGTCTTTATTCAATATTGTTAAAAAAGATTCTAATGATGTATTAACAACAATTGTTATCAAAAATAACGTTATAGAAGCTAATAAGAAGCTTGCAGTAATTTTAAAAATTCCCATTGCAACTGAAATTTATGAACTGCAGAGATTACGTTTTATTAATAACCATCCTATGACAATAGAGCATTTATATATTCCCTGGAACTATGTTAAGGGAATTGGTTTATTGTATAAAGAAAATTTATCATTTCATGACTTACTTAAACATAATTTTAAATTTGAAATTTTAAATTGTAATGAAGAAATTATTGTTAATAAAATTAATCATATACAAATTGAATTATTAAAAACTAGTCGAAAAGAATTACCTATGATTAAGTGTATAAATGATTATTCAGACAATATGATTGAATATAGTGAGAACATCTTTTTGCCAGAACTTTATAGATTCCAGAATATAACGGGGTGAACTTATTGATAGATTATAATAGTCCAATGTATTTACAAATCAAAGAAATTATATTACAAAAAATAAATAATGGTGAGTATGAAAAAAATAGAGCTATACCATCTGAAAGACAATTGGAGAAAATTTATGGTGTGAATAGAATGACTATTAAATACGCTATTAATTCATTGGTTGATGACGGTATTTTATATCGCGTACAAGGAAAAGGAACGTTTATAAGTCCGAATGTTAGAGATAAAAGAATTGATATTGGTAATAATGCAGATAAGGGGTTAACGAGCGAAATCACTTTTTTAGGAAAGCAACCATCTAGTAAAGTAATAAGATTTGATGTAATAAAAAGAAATGCACAGTTAGATTTAATTTTTAAAAATTATCCCAAATTTTCCAAATTTTATCGGCTGAGTCGCGTAAGATTAGCAGACAAGGAGCCTATATGTGTTCAAATAGCTAATATACCTTTTGCTTTGTATAAGGGGGCAGAAAGATCGAATTTTAACAATAGTTCTTTATATGACTTTATGAATAAAGTCTATAAAACCCCTGTACAATTTGAAGAAAAAATGGTTGTAAAAGATTGCCCAAATAATATTGAAGGATATCTAAATATTTCAAATAATGCCTTAATTTATTTTTGTGAATATTTTGGATATACCGATGAAAATGAATTAGTTGAGTATACTCAATCATATTACCGACCAGATAAAATAAAATTTTTCTTTCATTTATACAAAGATAATAATTATAAAAATTAATATTTTTGCTCTTGATCGCCGAACTGTAAAATGGTGGGGTCAATTACTGAAAAGCACATATCAAAAATAAAGCTGTAACCAAATGTGACTTTGGCTGCAGCTTTTAATTTTAATCTTTTTGTAAGATTGTTTTTGCATTTTGAATTTGTTGACGCACTTGTTCAAAACTAGTACCGCCTAAAGATTGCCGGCGTTCAACAGCAGTTTTAGCTTGCAGGTCTTGATAGACATCGGCACCAATTTCAGGCATGATTTCTTGGTATTTAGTTAAGGGAATCTGTTGTAAGGTTACACCGGTTTTGATTCCTTCTAAAACTAACTGGCCAACAATCGCATGTGCTTGGCGAAAGGGTAGGCCCTTAACTGCTAAATAATCTGCTAATTCCGTAGCATTAGATAAGTCCTTAGTTGTAGCCTTTTCCATATTCGCAGTTTTGACCGTGGCAGTTTTAATCATACCCGTCATAATTTTTAAGCAAGGAATGATAGTTTTGACCGTGTCAAAGGTGCCCTCTTTGTCTTCTTGCATATCTTTATTGTAGGCCAGTGGCAGAGATTTCATAACCGTTAATAAACCCATCAAATTACCAAATACACGCCCAGACTTGCCACGTATTAATTCGGCCATATCTGGGTTCTTTTTTTGGGGCATGATAGAACTGCCAGTGGAGTATTGGTCAGACAATTCTAAATAATTGAATTCATAAGTAGACCAGAGAATGACTTCTTCACACATGCGAGATAAATGTACCATTAAGATGGCCGCATTACTTAAAAATTCTAACGCAAAATCGCGATCAGAAACCGCATCTAAAGAATTAGGATAAGGCTGTGCGAATCCAAGTGTCACTGCTGTTTGCTGGCGGTCAATTGGAAAGGTAGTGCCTGCTAAGGCGGCGGCTCCTAAGGGTGAGAGGTTAGTATGTTGTTGATTGAATTCAAAGCGTTCTACATCTCTTTGCAGCATATAAAAGTAGGCCATTAAATAGTGCCCATAAGAAATTGGCTGTGCATGCTGCAAATGGGTATAACCGGGCATAATAGTTTCCACATTTTGTTCAGCTTTTTGGACAAGCACTGTCTGAAAATCTTTAAGTGTTTGAATAATCAGGGGCAAGCGCTTTTTGAGATAAAGATGGAAATCTGTTGCCACTTGGTCATTGCGGCTGCGGGCTGTATGTAATTTTCCCGCAACTGGGCCGATTTCTTCCGTTAAAATGGCTTCTAGATTCATGTGGATGTCTTCATTGGTGCTAGTAAAATGGAGCTTTCCCGCTGCCAACTGTTTTTGGAGACGATGCAAGCCAGCAATAATTTGATCAGCATCGTCTGTGGGTATAATTTCGGTGTCTTTTAACATTTGTACATGTGCTAAAGAACCTTCCAAATCTTCTTGTGCCATTAACTGATCAAAACTAATCGAAGCGCCAAATTGATCGATGGCCTGAGAACCACTAGCTTCAAAGCGGCCGCCCCAGAGTTTATTTGTCGACATGGTTATTACCTGCCAATTTTTGATGGACTTGTGCGTAAACCTGTGTTGGCAAACCGTATAATTTGATAAAACCAGCTGCGGCTTCTTGGTCGAATTCATCAGCTGCTGTATAGGTAGCTAGTTTTTCATCGTAGAGAGAATTTGGCGATTGACGACCTTCACAAATGACATTACCCTTACCAGCATCGATATAGCATGCAAGAACGTCGTAACCTTCATTTTTTAACCAGGCAATTTCTACAGAGGTGTCTAATCCTCCTGAATAAGTTAAAACAATTTTATCTTTTACCACACTAATCCCTCCATTCAATTTACTGCGAATTATAAGATAAGAAGGCTTTAATATGCAATGCTTTTTTTAAAATCATTAATTATTGGCTCCTTTGATTATGCTTGTTAATCTCATTTGCTTAATATTGCTCTCTCCTGAATAAGTTGTATAATTAAACTAACTGATTATTGTATTGAGAGGTTAATATGGCTGATTTATCCAAAAAGCAGACATTTCATCAAAAAAATCTAAATTTAGTACTCCAGCAAATTATTAATTATGCGCCTATCTCAAGAATTGATATTGCTCGTAATTTGAAGATGAACAAATCATCAATTACGGCCTTATACAATGAAATTGAGCAACAAGGCTATCTTAAAGAAGTTGGTATCGGCCAGGCTTCAAAAAGTGGCGGCCGGAAACCTATTTTAGTAGCTTTAAATGAAAAATATGGCTATACCATCAGTATTGATTTAGGTTATAAGCACTTGCACATTATGGCCAACTATTTAAATAGTAAGGACTTTTATTATCAGAGAATTAAAAATAAAAGTACACAGATTAAAGACATTTTACAAACGGTAGATGAACAAATCGACTTGATTGCCCAAAAAGAACAATCACTGCATGGATTATTGGGGATTGCTTTTTCAATTCATGGAATTGTTGATCAAACACAGATAGTTAATTCTCCTTTTTTAAACATGGAGGATTTAAATTTACAAAGTCATTATTCTCAAAAATATGGTGTTCCAGTGTTACTGGAGAATGAGGCTAATTTGGCAGCGATTTTTGAACATGATTTTAATAATGAGCATAATAAAGCTAATCTTCTGTGTGTTAGTATTCACAAGGGTATTGGAGCTGGGATTATTTTAAATCAACAAATTTATCGTGGCTTTCAAGGGGCGGCCGGTGAGATTGGACGTACGATAATTTCTAGCAACAATATGAAGGCTGAGAATCTTTATTCTGAAGATGCGATTATTGAGCGCTTGCGGCAGTTAAAGCAAAATGCTAGCTTAGAGCGAGCAGATTTAACTAGATTAGAAAAAAATAAAGATCAAGATGTGAAATTAGTTTTAAAAGAATTTATCGCGGGTATTGCTCAGATATTGTTCAACGCCTCCGTTTCCTTAGCTCCAGAAGAAATATATTTAAGCTCACCATTATTAGAAGAATTACCAGAAGTTTTTTCGGCAATCCAACAACAAACCAGCGAATTAGGGATGTTACCGCAACTTTATTTAATTGCTAATTCTACTTATGCAACTTTATTAGGAGCTAGTTCTTTAGTAATTCATCATGTTTTAAACTTAGATAATTATAATTTGAAATTTACTTACCATAAAAAATAGCCCTTGGCATGCCAAGGGCTATTTTAATTATAAATTATTTTGTTGTCGAAACTTGATTAAATCTGCACTTAGTTGTTGTGTCTGTGAATAAACCTGGTGATAAATTTGGTATAGCTGCTGATAAGGTTTGACATTAACGGAATTAGGCAGGTAAGTATCTTTTATTTTTACAAAAGTTTTTCTACAATCTTGAAAATCAGAATACCAACCTAATCCAACAGCTGCGGTCATGGCAGCACCTAGACTGGCTGTTTGCTCATTGGCTAATCTAATGACTGGCTTATTAAAAATATCTGCTTGTATCTGGAGCCATAACGGACTTTTAGCCCCACCGCCTGTAGCAATTACTTGAGTAAAAGGACTATTGTTTTCTATATAAATCTGCATTAAATCTTTCAGACTAAAAACAATACCTTCTAACACTGCCCGAACAAAGTCAGTACGTGTTTGTGAACGATCAAGTCCAATAAAACTACCACGTATTTGAGCATCTGCATAAGGTGCGCGTTCACCAACTAGATAAGGAGTATATATCAAACCGTGGGCACCAATAGGTGCTTGATTAGCACTTTGTACCATATCATTAAAGCTTTGCTGAGGAAAAAAGTTCTTTTTAAACCAATTTAAAGAATCTCCCGCAGCTAAAGTGACACCCATTGAATAATAGCCTTGGTCAAAAGCATGATCTTCAAATTGTAAAATTCCTTGATAATTGGTATGCGACTCAGGTTCATATTTCAAAACCACACCAGAAGTACCAATACTAGCCAAAATGGTGTTAGTGTCTAAAATTCCAGCACCTAAGGCACTAGCGGCATTATCGGCAGCTCCAGCGAATACTGGTGTTTTAGTTTTTAAACCCGATAAGTGCGCATATTTATCACTAATATATCCAGCTAAATTATGTGCAAATAATAAAGAAGGACAAATACTTAAGGGTATATCAAAGGCCTGACAAATTGCTGAACTCCAATTTTTTTGTTGTATATCAATCATAACTGTTCCAGTAGCATCTGAAAAATCTGTTGCTAATTTGCCAGTCATACAAAAGCGTACATAGTCTTTTGGAAGTAGAAAGGTTTTTACTTTTTGCCAGATATCAGGTTCATTTTCTTGTACCCACAATAACTTGGGCAAGGTAAAACCTTCTAGGGGCTGATTATGGGTGATTTTAACAAAATCATTTCCCATTTTTTGCTTAATTTCTTGGCATTGTATAGTAGTTCTAGTGTCATCCCAAAGAATTGCAGGACGTAAAACTTGTTGATTTTGATCTAATAAAACAAGTCCGTGCATTTGTCCTGAAAAACTAATACCAGCTATTTGTTCTGCTTGTATATGACCATGTTCTAGTAGTTGTTGAATTGCAGTAGTAGTTCCCTGGACCCAATCATTAGGATCCTGCTCACTAAAGCCTATTTGTGGGTGAGACAAGGGATAAGAGCAACTTTGTTGTGCAATAATTTGTCCTGACTTATTAACGGCCGAAACTTTTACCGCACTAGTCCCAAGATCCACTCCTAAAACGAATTCTTCCATAATTCACCTATTTTTATTTACTTAAAGTCTCAACAATGTAGTGATTAATTGTGTCTTTTATTTGTTCCAAATGATCAGAATGAGTTGCAGCTCTTAATTCTGCTTGGGTTTTGTCAATAATATAGTCTTCCATGTCTTTGAAATTGACTTTTCCGGCCTCAATTTGAGCTCCGATACCACTATTGTAAGAACTATAACGGTCACTGACAAGATTCTCCAAAACTTTATCTTCTTTCAATTTTAAAGCTACTCTTAATCCAGCAGCAAAACTATCCATTCCTACAATATGACCATAAAAGAGATCATTAGGTTCAAATGATGAACGTCTTGGTTTAGAATCAAAATTCAAGCCACCACGTGGGCCAATTTGACCAAGTTGGACTACTTCATACATTGCGGCAACTGTTTCATAGAGGTTAGATGGGTATTCATCAATATCCCAACCAATTAACTTATCACCTTGGTTGGCATCGAGTGATCCTAATAAACCAGCATCTCTTGCAACACGAATTTCATGTTGATAAGTGTGACCAGCTAAGTTAGCATGGTTTCCTTCTAGGTTTAACTTAAAGTCTTTATCTAAATTATATTCTTTCATAAAAGCAATTGTGGTAGCAGCATCAAAATCATATTGATGAGTTGTTGGTTCTTTAGGTTTAGGTTCTAAAAGCATTTGTGCATCAAATCCAATTTCTTTAGCATAGTCTTTTGCCAAATGGAAGAATTTAGCGGCGTGTTCTTGTTCTCGCTTCATATCGGTATTCCAAAGGGATTCATAACCTTCACGTCCACCCCAAAAGACATAATTTTGTGCACCAACACGTTTACCAATTTCTAGGCTATGTTTTAATTGAGCAGCACTATACGCAAAAATATCAGCATAAGGTGAGGTGGCTGCTCCAGCTACAAAACGTGGATTATTAAACAAATTAGATGTGTTCCACAAAACTTTCATACCAGTAGTTTTTTGATATTCAACAATTTTATCAACAACTTTATCTAAATTTTGATTAGTTTCCCTTAAGGTATCGCCTTCAGGAGCTAAGTCACGATCGTGAAAAGCAAAAAAGTCTACACCTAATTTATCGTAAAATTCAAAAGCTGCGTCTACTTTTGCTAAAGCCTGATCCATAGGATCACTGTATTTATCATACGGACGTATGGCGGTGCCATCACCAAATGGGTCGACTAGACGTTGATCAAATGTATGCCAATAGGCTACTGAAAATCGTAACCAATCACGCATTTTTTTACCACCAATAACTTCATCGGGATTATAATATTGAAAGCCTGAAGTAGACTTTAAACTTTTATGTGGGCCAATATAATTAATTTTATCAATATTCCAATATGACATTGCAATTTCTCCTTTTTATTATCTATAATTAGTTTGTTTATACAACCAACCTACATATGATTATAAACATAAAATGCTAAAAATCAATAGTGATCTAATGCATCAATTTTAGTGTTGTTTTTAAAAATATGTGTTAATATACTTATATTAGTTGTTATATTAAACCAACCTACCATAAATATTTAACATTTCATAATTAAGGAGAACATGAGTATGAAAAAAATTTCTACAGGTTTTATTTACTTTTTTGGTGCATTAGGTGGGTTGCTTTTTGGCTATGATACTGGTGTTATTTCAGGTGCTATATTATTTATTCAAAAACAATTACATTTAGGATCTTGGCAGCAGGGATGGGTAGTGAGTGCGGTTTTGCTGGGAGCCATTTTAGGAGCTGCTATAATTGGACCTTCTTCTGATAAGTATGGACGTAAAAAGTTATTATTATTATCCTCAATAATATTCTTTATTGGAGCTATTGGTTCAGCGTTTGCTCCAGAATTTTGGACTCTTATTATTTTTAGAGTGATTTTGGGAATGGCTGTAGGCGCCGCCTCCGCTTTAATACCAACTTATTTAGCTGAATTAGCACCGGCAAATAAGCGCGGAGGAATATCGAGCTTGTTTCAACTAATGGTTATGACTGGAATTTTACTTGCATATATTACTAATTATACTTTTTCAGGAATGTATACCGGTTGGAGATGGATGCTAGGCTTTGCAGCTATTCCAGCAATTTTATTATTTTTTGGTGGGCTAATTTTGCCTGAAAGTCCACGTTTTTTGGTTAAAGAAAACAAAATGGAAGAAGCTAAACAGGTTTTATTAAACATGAACAAGGGCAATGTGAATGCTGTTAACGATGAGTTAAAACAGATTAGTGAGCAAGCTAAGATTAAAAGTGGTGGTTGGTTAGAACTTTTTAGCCAGTTTGCTCGTCCAGCGTTGATTATTGGAATTGGTTTAGCCGTATTTCAACAAGTGATGGGATGTAATACTGTTTTATACTATGCACCAACTATTTTTACAGATGTAGGATTTGGAGTATCCGCTGCTTTATTAGCGCATATTGGTATTGGTATATTTAATGTTATTGTAACCGCTATCGCTGTAGCAATTATGGATAAAGTAGATCGTACAAAAATGCTTACTATTGGTGCTGTTGGTATGGGTATTTCTCTTTTTATAATGAGCTTTGCTATGAAATTTTCTGGTAAATCTAGTAGTGCTGCTATTATTTGTGTTATTGCATTGACAATTTATATAGCCTTTTTCTCAGCTACTTGGGGACCTGTAATGTGGGTAATGATAGGAGAAGTATTTCCTTTGAATATAAGAGGTTTGGGAAATTCTTTTTCTAGTGTTATCAATTGGACCGCAAATATGATTGTTTCTTTAACTTTTCCTAGTCTTTTAGACTTTTTTGGAACAGGAAGTTTATTTATTATATATGGAATACTTTGTTTTGTTGCTATATGGTTTGTTTACAAATATGTATTTGAAACACGTAATCGCTCTTTAGAAGAAATAGAAGCAACATTACGCAAAAAATTAAAATAATTACCACTTATTAATAATTTGTAATAATGTAAATTAATATTAAACAATTAATAAGAATAAATATTTTTACAATTAATCATCTTATAATCATTATTTAAACTCTAATAATTATAAGATGATTTTTTAATTGCAGATTACAAGTTTAATCCGAACAAGCTCTAAAAACTTCAATGGAAATACGATAATTTGTGTAGTTTTAAAGGCCGATTGCCGATTATTGATAAGATTAATTACTTTTACCACTTGATTAAAGTCAGTTTCTTAGAAAATAACCAGCTAGCTTGCAGCTAAAGTATTATTGCTGCCTTGTTTACAAGGAAAATAAGGATGGTAGAAATAAGTAACTAAGTTATGGCGCCGTTTTAAGTTTTGGTACTGGGAAACTCTTTGTCATACTCCACCGTAATACTTTTTACTGTGCCATTCCACAAAGTTCAACAAACACGCCTTACATTGTTCACTACCGAATAAAGCCGTATCTACTTCTCAATGATCAAGCTCTGTATGCTGATTGACAGTTGCTGGTTGATGTTCAATACTGGTGGTACCAGTTTGATATTGTCCATGCTTTTCTTAGCTGTGTTGCTTACTCTGATTGCGGTCTGGCAAGTACCGAAGATCCAAAACTAATTGAGCCTGACTCAAGCAGTTATAAATTGAAGCTGTCACTAGCTGAAATTTAGCGGCCATTACTTAAGCAGATCATCTAGCATCGTTTTAAGACCACTGTGTTTTCTTTTCTGATCGGTATCCTGTTGCGCCATGCGTGGATCATAAGATTGCACCCGTTGTAATTCAGTACAATAGTGGACTTGGCTACGCCAACTGCAGCAACGATTTGTTGTTGAGTTTTGCTTTGATGGTGTAAAATGGCTATTACTCCGCAGTCATAAAGTGATAGTTCGCAAAATAATCTTTCTTTCATAGCTGTTGAGTTAACTACCATTGCAAAGGAATTACTTTGGTTTTTTAAGATTAATGCTGTTCGGTTTAATTAGAGAATCTGCGTTATATAAAGTGTCAAATTTAGTATTTTCGCAAAAATACTATTGAATAGCGACTGTAAAATTAAATATATCTCAGCTCTTTATATCATTCGATTGCTGAGTATACATATATCTACGAAGACTAAATATTGAATAGAAAAGTTAAAATATAAGCACTTATTCATTTAGAATTGATACTATAGATTTAAATCGACTACAATTTAAGGTTCTTGATATGATGTACAGTTACTGCAGTATTAGGTAGGAGTAATATTATATCTATTTAAAGATACGGGTAAAAATTAAACTATAATTATATTTTACATATTCTATTTGCCTTATAGTCAACTCTAAGTCGTAAAATCATATATAAAGGAGGGTAAGTCATGTCGCTTACAGCCAAGTCTGAATTAAAACAAACTTTTACAATAGGAGAATTTGCACAAAAGGTTGGACTGTCAACTTATACGTTGCGCTTTTATGAACAAGAAGGATTAATTATTCTTCAGCGTGACAGTGCCAATCGTCGTTACTATACAGAAAAAGATTTTGGTTGGCTAGGATTTTTATTGCATTTAAAAGGGACTGGTATGACCATGAATGAAATGCACCTATATGTGCAGTTGCGAGCTCAAGGTGACAAAACGATTCCCGCCCGTAAACAACTATTAGAACATGTTCGACAGCGTGCACTCGATCAAATTAATGAAATACAGCATAGTCTTGAGATCGTAAATCATAAAATTGATTGGTACAATGGCAAACTGAATTGCACTATTGCTGCTAGTGAATCTTTTGCCAACTATTTACAAAAATTCCTTTAAATTATCCTTGACTTCGAGTTAACACGAAGTCATAAGCTTATAATTAAAAGGAGGATAGCCATGAATATTTTGATTTTAGGTGCGTATGGACAAATTGCACAATTAGTACGCCAGCGCCTGTTAGCAGAAACAAATGCACATTTGACCCTATATTTGCGGAATGCTCACCGCCTAAGTGTTACTGATGTCCACAGAGAGACTGTAATTGAGGGGGATGTCCGTGACTATGAGATATTAGAGTCAGCAATTGCTAAGCAAGACTTGGTCTATGCTAATTTAGGTGGAGTTTTTGAACCTTTAGCCGTTAATATTGTTAAAGCAATGACTGCTCAAAATGTTCAACGATTAATTTATGTAACAGGCTTAGGGCTATATCACGAAGTGCCGGGAAAGTTTGGGGAGTGGCTAGAACGTTCTGTAGGCCATGAAGTCATGGAAGATACGAGGCGGGCTGCCAAAATTATAGAAGAGTCAACTCTTAACTATACGATTATTCGAGCTGCCTATATGAATAATAATCCTAAGATTGATTATGAATTAACCACGAAGTCAGAACCATTTAAAGGTACAATTGTCTCGCGTGCCAGCATTGCTGATTTGATTGTTAAAATTTGTCAAAATCCTCAGCAATATGAATACAGTAGTTTAGGAATTGATCAGCCGGGTACAAATGGTGATACCCCACAATATTAAAATTAAGGAGTAATCGAAATGGCAAAGAATGAAGCAGTTAAAAAAGGTATATTTGCTCTTGGCGCAAAAAATGACGCTTATGCGCAATATTTTATTGGACAAAGCTATTTAAATAATTTGGTTAATGATCCTGATGTCAATGTGGGCGTCGGTAATGTAACGTTTGAACCGGGATGCCGTAATAACTGGCATATTCATCATAACGGTTATCAAATATTATTAGTGACTGGCGGTGAAGGCTGGTATCAAGAAGAAGGCAAACCTGCTCAACATTTAATGCCAGGTGACGTAGTGGTAACTCATGATGGTATCAAGCATTGGCATGGTGCCACTAAAGATAGTTGGTTTTCACACCTGGCAATAACTGCTGGTACTCCAGAATGGTTGGAGCCTGTCAGTGATGAACATTATAATAGTTTAGATAAATAAATTACTAGTTGACACTGGCAAATTTTATCTTTATAATTTTACTTAATTTAGATGACAGAAGGAGAAAATGATGACTAACTCAAGCTTACAGTTGAATATTCGTTGGCAAAGCCGGTAACTTGGGTTAATTCCGTCATGGATGCGGCCTGAGTAATTCAGTTCGTATTCATGCCGGCTCATTTCTAATATTTAGAAGTCTGCATGAAATCTTGATGCAGGCTTTTTCTTTTGTCATGAAGAGGAGCCTAAAAATGGTTCCTCTTTTTTTAATTGTTGAAGGGTGGTTATTTCGATGAAACGTATGGTGGCATTTATTAGTATTTTAGTAATGTTTTTAATAGTGGCTTTTTTTAGCGAAAATAAGCATTTAACATCCCAGTCACAAGTACGAGTTGGTGTTTTAACTTTAATGCATCATCCAGCTTTAGACCAGATTCAAGAGGGATTTACGGCTGGCTTAGCCGAAAAAGGCTATCATAATGGCAAAAATATTCAGATAGACTATCAAAATGCTCAAGGTGATCAAAGCAACCTGAAAACCATGGCCTCTAAGCTTGTCAATGAAAATTCCAATGTTGTTGTGGGTATTACTACTCCAGCCTCTCAAGCGTTGGCTAATGCTACTAAAAAAATTCCCCTTGTCTTAGGAGCAGTTACGGATCCAAAAACGGCTGGATTAGTAAAGAATTTTCAACACCCGGGAGGTAATATCACTGGTGTATCTAACTTGTCACCGGTAGCTGAGCAATTGCGGCTCATTCAAGAATTTATGCCCCATTTACAAACTCTAGGGGTGATTTATACCTCCAGTGATAGCTCTGCAGTAGCTGAGTATAAGCTAATAGTCAAAAAAGCGCGCCAGTTGAATATTTCATTAAAGTCTTACTCAATTTCTAACAGTAACGACTTAAATCAAGTATCTCAGCAAATGCTGCAGCAAGTGGATGCAGTGATAGTACCAGCAGATAATGTAATTGCTGGGGCTATGCAAACTTTGGTTAAGAATGCTGATGCTGTCAATAAACCAGTTTTTCCTGCTGTTGATACTATGGTGAAGCAAGGAGGCGTGGCTACTTATAGTATTAATCAATATAAACTGGGGATAATGGGGGGACATTTAACAGCGGCTTTGTTAAAGGGGCAAAAACAGCCAGCAACTACTCCCATTGAATATGTCCGTCATGGAGATCCAGTGGTTAATCTCAAACAAGCTCGAAAATTAGGTATTAAAGTACCTTCACGCTTCTTACATGAAGCTCAAAGTAAAGGGGAGGTTTTTAAATAATGAATTTAATGGTTTCGGCAATTGGACAAGGACTTTTATGGGCTTTATTAGGCCTCGGGCTATACTTAACATTTAGAATATTAAATTTTGCTGATATGACAGTCGAAGGAACTTTTCCGCTAGGAGCTGCTGTAGCAGTAACGGCATTAACACATGGCTGCTCTGCACTGTTAGCGACTTTATTAGCTTTTGGCGCTGGCTTAGTGGCAGGTTTAATTACTGGCTTGTTGTATACAAAAGGTAAAATTCCAAGCTTATTAGCAGGAATTTTAGTGATGACAGCTGCATATTCAATTAATTTACGGATTATGGGTAAATCCAATATTTCATTATTGGGCCAAAAAACTTTATTTAGCAGCAAATTTTTACAAGGCTTGCCTCAGTACTTTGATAGCGTGCTAATTGGGGCTTTAGTCATTTTAATTATTACTGTAGTTTTAATTTTTATCTTACAAACTGAATGGGGACAAGCCTTTATTGCTACTGGAGATAATCCACAAATGGCGAAATCTTTAGGCATTAAAACTGACAATATGATTATTATGGGGCTGATGATTTCTAATGGATTAGTCGGTGTTTGCGGCGCTTTAATTGCCCAAAGCAACGGCTATGCTGATATTAATATGGGAATTGGAACCATTGTTATTGCCTTAGCTTCAATTATTATTGGCGAAGTAGTCTTTGGTGAATTAACTTTAAATCAACGTTTAGTAGCAGTCACGTTAGGTAGTATTATTTACCGTTTATTATTATTAGCCGTCTTACAATTAGGCTTTAATGCCAATGATTTGAACTTATTATCATCTTTAGTTTTGGCATTTTGTATGATGTTGCCGCAATTAGAAAAACATTTGCGCCTACGAAAAACATTGTTGAAGGGGGTACAACATTATGACTAGTCCAATATTGGAACTAAAAAATGTCAGTACAGCTGTTAATCAAGGAACAGCGCAAGAAACCCAAATTTTAAAGCAGATTAATTTGCAGATTAACCAAGGTGATTTTATTACTGTAGTTGGTACTAATGGTGCCGGTAAATCGACCCTATTCAATGTTATTAGTGGCTTATTAACAGTTAGTGCAGGCCAAATTTTTCATAATGGCCAAGATATTACCAACATGTCAGAAGAACAGCATACCCAGTTTTTGAGTCGTGTGTTTCAAGACCCCAAAATGGGAACGGCTCCGCGAATGACTGTTGCTGAAAATCTGTTATTAGCATTGAAAAGAGGGGAAAGGCGAACTTTACGTTCCCGACATTTAAAGAATTATTTACCCCAATTTAAAGATCTAGCTGCTAGTATGAATAATGGTTTAGAAGAACATTTAAATACTGCTACTGGAGCGCTATCAGGCGGGCAACGCCAGGCCCTCAGCTTTTTGATGGCGGTGCTCAAGCGTCCGGATATTATCCTATTAGATGAGCATACAGCCGCTTTAGATCCCCATACTAGTGAAGCTTTATTACAGGCTACTAATCAACATATCCAAGCAGATCGGCTAACAGCTTTGATGATTACTCATCAATTAGAAGATGCTCTACAATATGGTAATCGCTTATTGGTCTTAAAAGATGGACAAGTGCAAGCTGATTTTTCTGGTTCGGACAAAGCTCAATTAACTACCGAACAATTATATGATTATTTTGCTGAGAATTAGTTAGCTAGTTAACAAGCACAATAATTTGCTTTTAAACGTTTGCATAATATAATGAATTTAGTAATTGGTACGAAACAATTAAACTAACGGTCATACCAATGTTTGAAGTTTAACAAGGGAGAAAAATAATGGCATATAAAACAATTTATCCTTATAATAATGAAGTTATGCAAGAGTATGATAATGCTTCTGATGCTGACTTAGAACAAGCCTTAACAGCAGGACATCAGTTATATCAACAGTGGCGTCAGGATGATCCGCAAAATCGCAGTCAGATTTTATTAAATATTGCGGATTTAATGCAAAAAAAGCGCGATGATTTGGCGCGCGCAATGACCTATGATATGGGTAAGCTTTTAACTGAGGCTCAAGGTGAAGTGGATTTATGTATTTGGATTGCACAATATTATGCAGAGCATGGAGCAGAATTATTGCAACCAGTTCCTCTAAAAACCAAGCAGGGTAATGCTTATTATCTAAAGCAGTCTACGGGCGTGATTGTAGCAGTTGAGCCTTGGAATTTCCCATTGTATCAGATAATGCGGGTTTTGGCTCCTAATATTATGGTTGGTAATCCGATGATTTTAAAGTCGGCTTCTATTTGTCCAATGTCAGTGCAGATGTTTGCTGATTTGGTAGCAGAATCCGGAGCGCCGGCGGGGACTTTAACAAATCTCTTTATTAATTATGATCAAGTAGCTAAAGCTATCGAAGATCCACGCGTTGCCGGGGTTTGCTTAACAGGCTCAGAGCGTGCGGGTACATCAATCGCAGCAACAGCTGGCAAGGCTTTGAAGAAATCAACTTTGGAATTGGGCGGCAATGATGCCTTTATTATTTTAGATGATGCCAATTGGGACGAATTAAAGGAAGTAGTTCCTCAAGCACGTCTTTATAATGCAGGCCAAGTCTGCACTTCTTCTAAACGTTTTATTGTCATGGATAGTATGTATGATCAATTTTTAGAACTATTAAAGAATGCTTTTAGTCAGGTTAAAATGGGAGATCCTATGGATTCAAGCACTACTTTAGCTCCCTTATCTTCTAAAAGTGCTAAAGATAAATTGCAATCTCAGGTTAATGATGCTATTGCTGGTGGAGCTAAGGTGTACTATGGTAATGAGCCTGTAGATTTACCAGGACAATTTTTCCAACCAACGATTTTAACAGATATTGATCACGATAATCCGATTTTTAATCAAGAATTATTTGGCCCGGTAGCATCCGTATATCGCGTTCATGATGAAGCTGAGGCAATTCAATTAGCTAATGATTCGAGCTACGGCCTCGGTGGAACGGTCTTTTCTAGCGATGTGGAGCATGCTGCCAAAGTTGCTGCTAAAATTGAAACTGGAATGTCCTTTATTAACTCTGGTTGGTCTTCCACACCAGATATGCCATTTGGTGGGATTAAGAATTCTGGTTACGGACGTGAACTTAGTTCCTTAGGTATCGAAGCTTTTGTTAATCAGCATTTAGTTTTAAAACCATAGATATTACAAAAATCTATAACAACGGTTAATAAGAGAAGATGGAGATATCTTCTCTTATTTTTTATATTTTTAAGTGATTATCTACTTATAAGATTGGCTGGTGTCCAAAATAATTGATTTTGCAACCGTAAATACGTGTGATTGGGAATGTTTTGTATAGTAATTATGATAGATAAGGTGGGAATTTATAGGTAATTACTACTATAACTATTTTTAAAACACGATTTGCTCTGAACAGATAAAACTTATCCACCTTATCTATTTATGTATTACAAAAGGCATTCTAAAAATATTAGAATGCCTCTTGTTGTCCTTTGGTTTTTAAGCTTAATAGATATTTTACCAACTTCTAATAATTTTTCCGCTAGCCAATACTAGATAGCCACCGGAAGGGTGGTCATCATTTTGTTGATAAATGTTAATATAATAAGCTGGTTGATTATTGTAAGTTTGGGTACCATTAAAGACATAATTATATTGATTTCCTAAATAATTTTCTAAGATTGTAGTAGCTTGTTCAAAATTTTGTACCACGGGTGTTTCTGATGTTGATTTTTCAGCAGGTGTTTGTGGAGTTGATGCTGGTTTTTGATTGCTAGTAGTAGAATTATGGTCGGCGTTGGTGTTAACAGTACTTTCTTTAGGAACAGCTGGCTGATTATTTGATTGTTGGTTAAGAGATGGAGTACTTTGGGGTTGTTCAGCAGTTTGTTGATGATCCACATGTTTAGTTGATGATGTAGCTTTATGGGGCTGTTTAGTTTTGTTAGTGCTTTTAATGTGAGTAGTTTGCTCTTTATTAACATTGCTACTTGAACTAGTTTTGGATTGTTGGCAGCCCATTAATCCTAGTGAAATTAATAAAACTGCAGCAATTTTACTACCATTTTTCATGTTGATATCACCTCTTTTAATCCTTTAATTTAATTTTTAATGTACAGGGTTTAGGTTAATATCTTTAATTATACCTTTTTAATTATATCTAAGAACTAACGCTCCGACAAGTAGCTTCAGAATGTATAAGCCCTCTCTTAAAAGTTATATTAAAAAATTGCTTGACAGAGTCATTTGCTTTATGTAAAATTAAAAATCAATTAGATAAAGTTAAGGAGAAAGGGCTATGATTAACTCATACTTATCACAGTTAAATATTCGCCTGCGAAGCCGGTAATACTCGGGTTGATTCCGTTTTGGATGGATACGACCTGAGACGTCAGTTCGTGTTCATGCCGACTTCATTCTCTAGTAAATCTAAGTCTGCATGGATTCTCACATGCAGGCTTTTTCTTTTGGTAATTGGGGAAGTCTCATTGTGGGCTTTCCCTTTTTATTTTTTAGAAAGCTGAGGTAATTTATGAAGCAAATCATGCAAATCCACCTGACAGCACATGTTAAATAACATAAATATAAAGGAGCAAGCAAAATGAAAAAAATTTGGCAATGGCTAACTATTATGTTAGCAACAATATTATTTATCAGTAGTACAGGAAGTGCTTTGGTACAAGCAGCGGATAATGCACCTGCACCCGCTAGTGATCAATATTTACAAAAGGTAAAAGATAAGGGTACTTTGGTGATGGGCACGAGTCCAGATTTCCCCCCTTATGAATTTATGGCTCATGGCAAATCCAAGATTGTAGGGATGGATGTAGCTATTGCGCAGAAAATTGCCCAAAATATGGGTGTTAAATTAGTAATTAAGTCGATGGATTTTGATTCATTATTAGTAGCTTTACAAACTGGCAAGGTTGATATGGTCATGGCTGGGATGAGTAAAACTGCAAAACGGGCCCAAAGTGTAGACTTTAGTGATGTCTATTTTCACGGTGGAATGTATATGGTCATCCATGAAGCTGATAAAAATAAATACAAGACCTATAAAGATTTAGCCGGACAGGCTGTTGGTGCTCAAACTGGTTCTATTCAATATAACTTAGTGAAAGATCAAGCCAAAAAGTCAACTTTAAAGGGTATGGATAAGATTACTGATTTGATATTAGCTTTACAAACGCATAAAGTTGCCGCAGTGGTTTTGGATCAAGCTTCCGCTGAGGCCTATGCCAATAATACTAACGGCTTAATAGCTGTTGATGCCAAATTTAAGATTAAAGTTCCAGGAACAGCAATTGCGTTTCCCAAGGGCTCACAGTCTTTAGTTAATGCCGCTAATCAATCCATTTCAGAAATTAAAGCTAAAAATTTAATTTCTAAAAAATACTTACCCGAAGCTGGTAAGTATATGACTACTGGTAGTTTTAAGGGTTCTAAAAACAAAAAAGCTAAAAGTAATAAATCCAGCAATTCAATGTGGGCTTATAAAGACTTTTTTGTAGCTGGCTTAGGTTATACCTTATTAATTTCGGCAATTTCAGTATTTTTCGGATTTTTATTAGGCATTATCTTTGCTTTAATGCGGTTAAGCCATAACAAAATAGCTCATGCCATTGGGACAGCTTATATTGAATTTGTGCGGGGAACACCGCTAATGGTGCAATTATTGTTTGTTTACTTTGGTTTAGGTTTAGTGGTCAATATTCCGGCTTTGTTATCTGGGATCATAGCGGTCTCCTTAAATTCTGCTGCCTATGTGGCGGAAGTTATACGGTCAGGAATTAATTCAATTCCTATTGGGCAAACGGAAGCGTCACGGTCTTTAGGAATGTCACGCTCTACGACTATGAAATATGTTATCTTACCGCAAGCAATGAAAAATATTTGGCCAGCCTTAGGTAATGAATTTATTTCCTTAATTAAGGAAAGTTCAATAGTATCAGTTATTGGTGTCAAGGATTTGATCTATCAATCAAAAATTGTTCAAGCGGATACTTATCGGGGAGTAATGCCATTAGTAATTACTATGATTCTTTACTTTATAATCACATTTGGAATTTCACGGTTAATGAAACATTTTGAAGGAGATATGTCACATGAATAAGAATACACAAGAAAATAAGCCAGTGATTGCAGTTAAACACTTAAAAAAAGCTTTTGGTAAAAATGAAGTTCTTAAAGATATTACTGAAAATGTCTATGATGGCCAAGTGATTTGTCTGATTGGGCCTTCGGGAGCTGGTAAGAGTACTTTTTTACGTTGTTTGAATTTATTGGATAAGCCTACCGATGGTCAGGTATTCTTTGACGGTGATGAATTGACAGCTTTAGATGATCAGCATTTGGATCAACTTCGTCAACAAATGGGTATGGTTTTTCAGAGTTTTAATTTATTTCCTCATAAAAATGTACTAGAAAATCTGAAAATGGCGCCGATGAAGGTAAAAGGACTTTCTGATCAGGAAGCAACCCAACTAGCAGAAAAATTACTTGCTCAAGTTGGTTTAGCAGATAAAGCAGAAGCCTTTCCAGATAATCTTTCAGGTGGTCAACAGCAACGGGTAGCAATTGCGCGGGCTTTAGCAATGAATCCTAAAGTAATGTTATTTGATGAACCAACTTCGGCTCTAGATCCAGAAATGGTAGGAGAAGTGTTAAAGGTAATGCAAGACTTAGCGACCGAAGGAATGACTATGGTTGTGGTAACTCATGAAATGGGCTTTGCTAAAAATGTAGCTAATCAAGTTTGGTTCATGGCCGACGGCTATATTCAAGAAACTAATAAACCGCAAGAATTTTTTGCCCATCCCCAAACTGCTAGAGCTAAAGACTTTTTAGCAAAGATTTTGGAGGCATAGGAGAAAACCATGGAAAAACAACAGGCTTTAAAAATTCTTTCAGATTTAATTGCCATTCCGTCAATTAATGATCAAGAAGCTCAAGTAGCCGATTATATAGCACAATTATTTGCCGATTATCCAGCACAAGTGCAGCGAGTACGCTATGCACCGGGACGTGACAATCTAGTGGTCACAATTGGTGAAAAGGGTCCATTGCTAGGATTTTCGGGGCATGAAGATGTTGTGGCGGTTGATTCTAATAAGGATTGGGATTATCCACCCTTTAGTGCAACGATCAAAGATGGCAAACTTTATGGTCGTGGGGCTAGCGATATGAAATCGGGATTAGCAGCAATGATAGTTGCTATGTTAGATTTATTAAATAATGGTCAACCCTTAGCGGGACGCATTCGATTATTAGCTTCAGTTGGTGAAGAAACAGGTGAATACGGTGCGGCACAATTAACACAAGCAGGATATGCGAGTGATTTACAAGGCTTAGTTATCGGTGAACCAACTGATTTACAAGTTCGGGTAACTCATAAGGGAGTAATCGATTATAAATTAGAGTCCCTCGGTAAAAGCGTGCATTCTTCACAGCCCGATCTTGGTAAAAATGCGATTTTACCTTTGATTGAATTCGTTCATCAAGCGCAAATTGTATTGGCAGCTGATAATCAAGTAGATTCCACTTTAGGGAAATTGACACATGTTATCAGTCAAATCCAAGGCGGTTCTCAAATTAATACAGTTCCCGCTCATGCTTGGCTGACAGGCAATATTCGGACAATACCCGCTTATTCTAATGAATTGGTGATGCAGCAATTAGATAAAATTGTCCAGCAATTAAATGCTTCTGGGGCTCAATTAAAGATAACCTATAGCTATCCAGAACCACCGTTACCTACCCAAGCTCATACGCGCTTAGCCCAGTTGGCCAGTCATGTACTGCAGGAGCAATTTCATTTAAGTGGCAACCTCACTGCTGGGGTGGGTGCAACTGATGCTTCCGAATACCATCAAGTTCAAAATTTACCAATCATTATTGTTGGACCAGCTGACGGCACCACTGATCATCAGCCAAATGAGTATGTAACAGTTGCCAAATATCTTCGGGGTTGCCAATTTTATCAAGCCTTGGCACAAGCATTTTGGCAAGAATTTTAATAATTAGATATTTTGATTACTTCTGAACTAATTAATTACCTCATAATTGTTAGCAATTGCCTAATGATTATGAGGTTTTTTAAATTAAATATTAATTAAACACCATCATTGTAAATTGATACTAAAAAGTTGTAAATTATCATTTTAGTTGCTAATATATTGAATTTTTGGCAAATAAACGATTGACAATTATTAATTACCTGTTAAAATATATTTTAATTTAGATTAGAAATAATTAATTTTAATTAATTGTTTAATATTAAGGAGGAATAAAAATGAAAATTGCAATGGTTGGTGTTGGAGCTATGGGTAGTCGGTTTGCTTTAGAGTTACATAAAAGCGGAAACGACCTGGTGTTAATTGATGGCTGGGATGAGAATTTAGCAGCTATTCGACAAAATGGCGTTCAAGCTAACCTTAATGGTAAGCATGTCGCTGATAAAATGCCAATTTATTCATTAGAAGAGGCACAAAAACTGCCGGATTATCAGCCAGATTTAATGATTGCATTTACGAAGTCTTATCAATTAGATGACGCGTTTAGCAAAGTACAAAATTTAATTGGACCTCATACCTATGTTTTATGTCTGTTAAATGGAATGGGCCATGAAGAAATTTTGAAAAAATATGTGCCAGCACAACGTCTCATCTTAGGAATTACTATGTGGACTGCCGGCTTAGCAGGACCGGGTAATGCAACCTTATTTGGAACCGGTAATGTCGAATTACAAAATTATGATCCCGCTGGCAAAGAATTTACTTTAGAGGTTGAAAAAGTCTTTGAAAAAGCCGGTTTATATCCTAAATATAGCGAAAATGCACGTTATTCGATCTGGCGTAAGGCTTGTGTAAATGGAACTTTAAATACTTTATGCTCCATTTTAGATTGCAACATCGGTGAATTGGGACAAACTAAAGAGGCAGAGGATCTATTAAAAACGATTATTGCTGAATTTGCTGCGGTTGCATCCCATGAAGGAATTGAATTAGATCAAGCCGAAGTTTATCAACATGTTGCGGAAACCTTTAATGGTGATATTGCCGATCACTATCCATCTATGTATCAAGACTTAATTAAAAATCATCGCCAAACTGAAGTTGATTTTATTAATGGTGCTGTCTGGCGTCGGGGACAAGAATACGGAGTAGCTACTCCTTATTGTGCTTTAATTACCCAGCTGATTCATGCCAAGGAGCAACTGCTTAATAAATAAGGAGAAAGATTATGAGTATATCAACCGCTTCTCCAAAAAGCTCGGCTAAAATATTTTTTAATAATGTGCTTGCAGGTACAGCAACAGGAATTATTGTTGGATTAATTCCTAACGCCGTTATTTCGGCTGTTTTAAAATTATTTGGACAAAGTGCATGGGTTTTATCGTTAAGTCATGCTTTAATTATCTTTCAATGTGCCACGCCATTACTAATTGGAGCATTGGTGGCTTACCAATTTAAGCTGTTGCCTGTAGATATTGCATCCGTAGCAGCTGCCGCCTATGTTGGTTCGGGGGTTACTAAATTTAATCCAGCAACTAAGATTAATGGAGTTTATGTTTCTTCAGGAACAGGTGACTTGATTAATACGATGATTACTGCGGCTTTAGCAGTGTGGGTAACATTATTAATTGGCAGTAAGTTAGGCTCAGTAAAAATTGTTTTAGGACCGATTATTATTGGTGGTGGAGTAGGTTGGATTGGCTATTTACTTTTACCTTATGTGGCTAGAATCACTACTTGGATTGGTGATTTAGTCAACTCGTTTACTAATTTCCAGCCTGTCGTCATGTGTATTTTAATTTCTTGCATGTTTGCATTACTCATTATCACACCAATTTCTACTGTTGCTATTGGGATGGCTATTCAATTAAATGGCATTTCTGCAGGTGCGGCAGCAATGGGCGTGGCAGCTACAACAATTGTATTGGTCGTTCATTCTTGGAAAACTAACAAGTCTGGTGTAACCTTAGCGGTTGCTTTAGGTGCAATGAAAATGATGATTCCCAACTTATTCCGCTATCCAATTATTCTTTTACCGGTTATGACAACGGCAATTATTTCAGCTATTCCAGTGGCTTTGTTCCAGGTAGCTGGCACTCCAGCTTCAGCCGGCTTTGGTCTAGTAGGATTAGTAGGGCCCTTGGCTTCACTAGATGTAGGTGATTTAAGTATTAATATCCTAATAGCGGCTTTAGTTTGGTTTATTATCCCAATTATAGCAGCAGTAGCATCTCGATTTGTTTATGGGAAAATACTATATTTATATAATGAGCAGCAAGCCTTTGCTTATTTAGGTGAATAATTAATAATAACTGAAAATATTAATCTTTGAGATTCTTATTTTCAGTTTTTTTTGTGGTGTGACATGGTTACCAGCTATGAATATGTATCTTTCCGGACAACTAAATTATGCATTAGTTTTGTTGACCAAAGGAACTTTTAATACTAAGAAAATGTTTACCAATTTGCAATTAGATGATGGTACAATGTTCTCAGGTACTTTGATGATGGCGATGTCGCCACGTAGTGGCCGCCAACAGGCACATGATCTTTTGTATCAAGTACGAGTTTTGGCAGATAAAAAACAACAGGACTTAAGTACTGTTCTTAAAAACAATCCAAAAATTACGCAAGTACTGTCAACTCAAGAGTTACAAACGATTATGACACCAAGTATTGAGCATATTCCTAATGTATTAATAAAGGTACAGAAAATTTTAAAGCTATATGCTCAACATCATCCACAACTACAAACTAAAGGAGAAGATTCAGTTGACAAATAATTCTGAGCAACAATATTTTTGGCAGGAAAAATTAGAAAATAATCATATTCGTTTAGGCCTAAGTCCTGAAGGACAGGACGAAGTAGGGGAAGTATCATTTGTAGATTTTCCTGATGATTTAAAAGAAGTTCAAAAAGGAGATCCAATTATTTCAGTAGAAGGTGCCAAATCCGTTACCGAATTAGAAGCTCCTATTGCTGGTAAGGTAGCTAAAGTTAATGTTGATTTATTAGATCATCCAGAAAAGATTAATAATTCTGATCATGATGATAATTGGATTATCGAATTATATTAAACAAAATTAAAAAACTCTTGACAGTTAATGAGAATTTATTTATACTTGGTACCATTAATTAATAAATTTTAAGGGAGGTTACAATCATGACAGTTATTAGTTATCAAGTTACTATTAGTGAGATTGTAACCGCCGTTCGTCAAGATTTAGCCTTATTATTAAATACCAGGACCTGACATTGATGTGAAATATTCGTTAAGTCCTTATTTTGGTTTTTAATGATGGGGCTTAACGCAATAGTTTTTTCAAACCCCATTCATTAAAGAATGGGGTTTTTCTTTATATTAAATTTATTAATAATTCAATTTGGGAGGAAGAATCATGCATAAAAAAATTATTAACAGTATCGCAACAATAATGCTAACAGTAGGGGCTTTGGCTGGATGTAGTACTGCTTCTAGCGGTAGTAAAGGTATTCAAGCAACTGGAAATAATGTCAAAATTGGCGTCAACATGGAATTGTCAGGCGGTGCGGGCGGCTATGGTAATCAACAAAAACAGGGTATTCAATTGGCAGTAGATGAAATTAATCAACATGGTGGTATTAAAGTTGGCAATAAAAAGAAAAAAATCAAACTTATTATTAAAGATAATAAAACTGCCACTAGTACCTCGGCATCTGTTGCCGCTCAACTTACTAATAATGACAAAGTAACTTCAATTGTGGGGCCAGCGACTACTAATGCTGGTACTGCCCAAACACCGAATATTACCAAGGCAGCCGTTCCTGCTGTCAGTCCTTCAGCTACTGATCCCGGATTTACCATGCAAAAAAATGGTAAAGTACAGCCTTATGTTTTTCGAGCTTGTTATCAAAATAATTTCCAAGGTGCAACTGCCGCTAAGTTCACTTATAACAACCTCAATGCGCGAAAAGTTGCTGTATTCTATGATAATTCCACTGACTATGGTACCGGTCTGGCAAAGTCCTTCAAGCATGCATTTAAGGGAAAAGTTGTAGCTAGTCAAGCCTTTTCGGCCGGTGATAAAGATTTTAATGCTGTTTTGACCTCTTTTAAGAGTAAAAATGTCGATGCAATTTATGTACCAGGATATTATTCCGAAGTAGGTTTGATTATTAAGCAAGCACGTCAAGCTGGAATTAAAGTTCCTATTATTGGTACGGATGGTATGGCTGATCCAAAATTGGCCCAAATTGCTGGTGCACAAAATGCTTCTAATATTTATTACACCACACCATTTTCTATTAGTCAGGCAAGTAAAAGTGCTACTGCACGTAAGTTCATTTCTGCTTATCAAAAACGTTACCACCAAAAAGCACCAACATTTTCAGCTCTAGCTTATGACTCTGTGTATATCATTAAGGAAGCAATTGAAAAAGAAAAATCGGCAGATTCAACTAAAATTGCTGCTGGATTGGCCAAAATCAAGAATTATGATGGCGTTACTGGTTCCATTACAATCGATAAGCATCATAATGCAACCAAACCAATTGCTATTGAAAGTCTTAAAAATGGTAAAGTAGCTAATTCTATCGCAATTAAATAAAAATTTAAAGAAACGCTTATTGAAGGGGGAGTCTGATGTGCAAACTTTTTGGCAGCAACTAATTAATGGCTTATCACTTGGCAGTATTTATGCATTGCTGGCGCTTGGATATACTATGGTTTATGGCATTATTAAATTAATTAATTTTGCTCATGGTGATATCTATATGTTAGGAGCTTTTTGGGGGTATTATTCCATCAATTTATGGCATTTTAACTTTTTAGAAGCTCTACTTTCTTCCATGATTGTGGGCGCAGCTAGCGGTGTAATTATTGAGTATTTTGCTTATCGGCCTTTACGTCAGGCTCCTAGAATTACCGCGCTTATTACCGCCATTGGGGTTTCATTTTTCCTAGAAAATGGCATGTCTTATCTCTTTGGTTCGACGGCGCGTGATTTTCCCCAAGTTATTAAACAAGTTAACTATAATTTTGGTGGCGTCTTAATCTCTAATATTCAAATTTTGATTCTAGCCACTGCAGCTATTCTAATGGTAGCTTTGCAGTTTATTATTAAAAAAACCAAAATGGGCACCGCGATGCGGGCGGTATCAGTAGATGCTGATGCAGCAGAATTAGTTGGTATTAGCCTTAATAAGACAATTTCTTTTACATTTGCGATTGGTTCTGCTCTAGCAGGGGCTGCCGGAGTTTTGATTGGTTTGTATTATAACTCTATTGATCCCTTAATGGGGATGACTCCAGGTATTAAGGCCTTTGTCGCTGCTGTAGTTGGTGGGATTGGTTCGGTTCCCGGAGCAACAATTGGTGGATTTTTAATTGGCCTTTTGGAAACATTGGTGCAATCAGTCGGTCTTTCCGCCTACAAAGATGCGGCAGTTTATCTAGTTTTAATCGTTATTTTGTTAATACTACCAGCAGGAATTTTGGGCAAAAATATTAAAGAAAAGGTATAAGGGTAAGCAGATGAAAGCAAATTTTAAGTACAATATAATTTGGCTGAGTTTAATGGTTGTCGGCTTCATCCTAATGAATACCTTAATACTGGTCGGCATTATTGACTCATTTTTGGAAAATATGTTAGTAGTTATTGGAATTAATATTATCTTAGCCTTGGGCTTAAATTTGGTAGTGGGTTTTTCAGGACAATTTTCCTTAGGCCATGCTGGCTTTATGGCAATTGGTGCTTATGCTACAGCAATTATTACCTCGGAGCATCCCAATACATTGAATTTCTATTTGTCAATTATCGTGGGAATAATCATTGCTATTATTGCAGCAATTATTGTGGGTGTACCGACTTTGCGTTTGCATGGCGATTACTTAGCTATTGCAACGATGGGAGCTGCAGAGATTATTCGGATTATTATTAATAATCTGAAAATTACCAACGGACCTTCGGGAATGTTTAATATTCCCAAATTTGCTTCTTGGCCAGTGGTATATGTAATGGTTTGTATTACTACTATTATAATTGCTAACTTTGTTCATAGCCGCGCCGGACGAGCAATTAAGTCTGTTCGTGAAGATGAAATTGCTGCAGAATCTCTTGGAATTAAAACAACTTTTTGGAAATTAGCAGCCTTTGTTTTAGGTGCAGCTACAGCGGCTGTGGCAGGTTCTTTAGATGCTTCTTATCTGCAGACAATTACTCCAAATAATTTTGGAATTATGGAATCAATTTCGATTTTAATTATTGTTGTTTTAGGCGGTATCGGCAGCTTAACGGGTACATTTGTTGCTGCCATTGTTCTTGGAGTCATTGATACTGCCTTGCAAAGTTTTGGTCCTTTACGGATGGTTATTTACTCGTTAGCCTTGATTTTAATTATGGTCTTTAAACCTACTGGCTTGTTGGGTAGATATGAAATATCTTTACCTCGAATATTTGCTCGTAAAAAGGAGGCCAAATCATGACTACCATTTTAAAAGTAGATAATTTAGTCAAAAATTTTGGTGGCTTAACGGCTGTTAGCAATGTTTCTTTAACTTTAGATAATAATGAATTGGTCGCACTTATTGGCCCTAATGGCGCTGGTAAAACTACACTTTTCAACTTACTAACTGGTGTTATCTCACCGAGTTCAGGAGCTATCATTTTTCATGGTGACAATGGTACTATTTCCTTGAATAATAAGTCGGCAACGCAAATTGCCAATTTAGGTTTGGCACGTACTTTTCAAAATATTCGTCTCTTTAGCGATTTAAGTGTTTTAGAAAATGTCCTCATCGCCTTGACTAATCAATATCAAGAAAGCTTTATTGCTTCTATTATGCGCTTGCCTAAGTATTATCATGCAGAGCAGCAAATGCGCGAAGCTGCATTACATTTATTGAAAATTTTTGAATTAGATCAGCAAGCTGATCAATTAGCACGCAACTTACCTTATGGAATTCAGCGACGTTTGGAAATTGTTCGAGCATTGGCCACCAAGCCGCAAATTTTATTTTTAGATGAGCCAGCAGCAGGGATGAATCCTGAAGAGACTGCTGATTTGTCGGATTTAATAAAGATGATTCAGCGTGACTTTCATATTACTATTTTATTAATTGAACATGATATGTCATTAGTTATGAATTTAGCAGAAAAAATTTATGTCTTAGATCAAGGTTCTTTATTAGCTCAAGGAACACCATCTCAGATACAACAAAATTCAGCGGTTATTAAAGCATATTTAGGCGAGGAGGATGACAATGCTGCAAATTAAAAATTTAGTAGTGAACTATGGTGCCATCCAAGCGGTTAAAGATGTCAGCTTAAATATTAATACAGGCGAAATTGTCGCTTTAATTGGCGCAAATGGTGCTGGTAAAACGACGATTGTTAAAACTATTTCGGGATTATTAAAACCTACCAGTGGCAGTATTTTGTATGAGCAGAAAAATCTCCAACAAAAAAAAGCTCCTGAAATTGTCGCTGCAGGTATTGCCCAAGTTCCTGAGGGCCGTCATATTTTTGCAGGATTATCCGTTGCGGAAAATTTACAGATGGGTGCCTTTTTACGGCGAAACCGCAAAAGCATTACTGATTCCTTGCAGGAAGTATATCAACGATTTCCAATTTTGAAACAACGCCAAAATCAAGACGCCGCCACCTTGTCTGGTGGAGAACAACAAATGTTAGCAATGGCGCGTGCTTTGATGTCCCAACCAAAATTACTTTTACTAGATGAGCCTTCAATGGGATTAGCACCGATTTTTATTCAAGAAATTTTTGACATTGTACAGGCCATTCAAAAGCAAGGAACAACAGTTTTATTAATTGAGCAAAACGCTCGTCAAGCACTAGCAATTGCTAATCGGGCCTATGTTTTAGCCGCGGGGCATGTCACTATTAGTGGTACGGGGCAAGAACTATTAGCTAATCCAGCCGTACAAAAGGCATATTTAGGAGGATGAGAAATGACAGTCGCTGATTATATGACTAAAGATGTAATTACTGTTCGCCCCACGACTAAAGTTAATGAGGCAGTTAGTTTAATGAAAGATAATCAGATTCACCGCTTGCCGGTGATTGATGGCAATCAATTAGTCGGGTTGGTCACTTCTGGGACTATTGCCCATGCTTCACCATCATCTGCAACTAGTTTATCTATTTATGAAGTGAATTATTTATTTAACAAAATGACAGTTGCCCAAATTATGACGAAAAAAGTCTTGACCATTGCAGCTGATGCTTCTTTAGAGGATGCAATTTATCAAATGCGTCAGCATCAAATTGGAGTATTGCCAGTGATGAAAGATCACAATGTGGTAGGAATGATTACTAATAATGATATTTTGGATGCTTTTTTAGATATTACGGATTATTTTCAAAAAGCACAAGTAGTACAAATAGTTATTGAGCATGATAAAACGGGCGTGATTTTTAAAATTGGGGAGGTGTTAGCTAAAAATAATTTAAATATTCAAACTTTAATGGTTACGCGTCACTTGGGCGAAATAGTTGTTGAAATTCATGTTGACCCACAAGATGGAGTAGAAGTAAGGCAAGTTTTAGAAGAAGCAGGTTTTAATACACGTTAGTAAAATTGTAAAAAATGGTCTCAGTATATAAATTAATTTGATTTTGAGTTATCGAACAATATCTGTATGAGTTTTGAAAAATTAGCCAAAGTATATAAAGGGTAATATTAATAAAATCTTCCCCCAAATATTATCTGAAATAAAGGATAAATTTAAGGGCCTGGGACAAATGCTTGTTCCAGACCCTTATTACTGTACAATGAACGTGTGAGAAATTATGCTTGATGATGTTTACCATTAAAATATTTAGTACTTAACTTCAAAACAATTTGAAAAGATATTTTTAATAATTATTGATGTTGAGAGGCTCCAGTATTAGCATCGGGCTGTTCACTTTCTTGAGTTTTTAGTTGTTGAGAGGCTCCTGTAGTAGTATCCACTGTTTTATTTTCATCAGGAACAAGTTTTTGGCCGGTTTGTTGTAAATACCATTTAATCGTGGGCATTAAATCTACTACCCACTCGTTAATACCACGATAGGCACCGTCCTTATCATGCATGGCACCATAGTAATGAACTTCAAAATGATTCTCATCATAACCAGGAACTGGCAATTTAACAATTGTTTCTTGTCCCTGGCGCAATTTGTTGACTACTTGTTTAACATGCTCTAATGCTTGTGGTGGGTGGACTTCAGATAAGGGATTACCTACCTGTTGGGGAAAGCGCTTAGCCAGCATTTTATCGCCTGACATTTGCTGGTTATAGTAGAGGAACTGATTGTTTTCGTCAACAAAAGATAATTCTAAAGGCAGCGCTTTTAAGAAAGCATCTAATTGATCAACTGTCATAACCCCACGATCTAATTTGACATAAGTGGAACCACTAACTGCATGAGTTTTTTTGGCAGCTTGTTCAACCCAATCAGCAGCGCTTTTTTCTAAATCAGTAACCGTAGTATCAATGTCTTGACTACTTGTTAAATCTTCTTGATGATAATCTTTAATATTCATATAATAGTTTCCTTTCTAAGCAAAATTAACTACATAATAATATTATTCTTTCAATAATTGATTGTAAATGGTTTCATGTGAAGATTGTAATTAATAAGTTGTTAGGTTTAACATTTGGTGCTGGTAGTGAAGATATAATTCTCGAAAGTTGCCTTTATAACTGAGTTGCCAGGGTTTATCCTTCCCACAATAATGTAAAAAAACGGTGTTTTCAATAGTCCAATTAAGGTTAAATTGCCCACCACTAGTAGTTTCATAAATTAATTTTTTACGGGTGTCATAGTTATAAATTTCATCGGGAATTGACAAAATATGCTTGCTATAAAGAGTATTTAAAATGTCTTGGTCGGGCAGTAAAAAGAATTTGCCAAAATTTTTAATAGTTTGAAATATTTCCTCTGCATGGACATGTTGGCGGATCAAGGGTAGATTCATTAATAATAAGCCAGAGTTATAATAGCCATCACTCTCGTAAGTGTCTAAACGCATTTTATTAAATACATTAGTAAGGTCAGTTAGGCCAGAGTGTATAGCGGCTGCATAGTAATTATTTTCTAAATCAAGTTGATATAGTTGTGAAAAGTCATTGATGCACAAAATATCAGCATCCATATATAAAATCCGTTGTAAGTGAGTTGGTAAATAGTGGTGTGCTAAAAGTCGATAATAAATCGTCAGGGGATAACGCTTCGAGACAGGGGCTTCTGCAAAGAATTCAGGATCATTAATAATAATAGGATAATACTGCATGTGTAGCTGCTGACAAAATTTTTTTAACTCTAAATTTCGTTGCAAAAGTGGTTGTTGTAGTACATAAATATGATATTCAATGTTTGGCTTAGTGTTGCAATGAATCGACCATAATGTAGTTTTTAGATGCTGTAAATAATGATCATTAATAGCAAAAAGTAAATTTATTATCATATCCGCCACCTCTTTATCCATTTTAGCATGGAAATTTTATCGTACGCAGAAATTACTGTTGACAAAAGTTAAAAGTAGGATTAAGTTATTTGATAAAATCGTTAGTTAACTACCGAATAAAGGAGATAATAGTCAATGAATAATGATACTGGACGTCTATTAAAGATTGCTGGGCGTCAGTTAACTAAAAATTTTGATAAATTTGCTCGTCACTATGGTTTAACAGCAACGCAAATGTCAATTATTGATCATTTAGGGCGGGAGACTACAGAAGTTCTTCAACGTGATTTAGAGAATGAATTTAATATTCGCCGCTCCACGGCAACTTTAATTTTGCAGAGAATGGAAAAAAAGCAACTTATTAAACGACAAACGTCAATAATCGATGCCCGTCAAAAAGCTGTATTTTTAACTACCAAGGGTGAAAAATTAGTAGGCATAGTTGGACAATATATGCAACGGCAAGAACAACAATTACAAGAAAAATTTTCAAAGAGTGAATTGGAAAATTTTGAAAAAATTTTAAATTATTATATAAATATGTAGGTGGAAAAATGTCAGAAAAACCAATTACATTTAAGATTATAGCGGCTATTATAGCTGCTGGATTGATGTCTTTTTGTGGAGTTATTGTGGAAACAGCAATGAATATAACTTTTCCTACTTTAATGAAAGAATTTAATGTCAATACCTCTACTGTTCAATGGATGACTACCGGATGTTTATTAGTAGTAGCAATAGTAGTTCCATTATCGGCAATTTTAAAGAAAAATTTTTCAAATAAGATGCTCTTTTTTGCCGCAAATATTTTGTTTATGCTAGGAGTAATTATAGACGCCTATACGCCTAATTTTGCACTTTTATTAATTGGACGAATGGTTCAAGGTGTCGGAACAGGTTTAGCTTTACCGTTAATGTTTAATATTATCTTAGAGCAGATACCTGCTAGAAAAATTGGTTTAATGATGGGAATTGGTTCATTAATTACAGCTATTGCTCCAGCAATTGGCCCAACTTATGGTGGCTTGATAGTTAATAGTCTTGGATGGCGTTATATTTTTATTTTATTGCTTCCTATTTTGATAATTTCATTAATTTTAGGATCATATTCAATAAAACAAGTTAATACGATTAAGAGAACCCCACTAGATATTTTGAGTTTATTTAGTATTATTATATTATTTAGTGGATTAATTATTGGTTTTAGTAACCTTGGTTCTCAAAAACTAATTAGTTTTGAAGTTTTAGGTGCATGGATGATAGGCTTATGTGGCTTGATTTTATTGATATATCGTAATCGAATAGCTACGCCAATTTTAAATTTAGATGTATTGAAAAATTTGAAATTCAGTGGTCATGCTGTAAGTTATTTTTTCTTTCAATTATGTAGTTTAGGGATTTCTTTTATTTTGCCTAATTACATTCAATTAGTTAATCACGAGTCAGCAACTATTGCAGGGCTAATAGTTTTACCGGGTGCGACATTAGGAGCTATTTTAGCTCCTTTTAGCGGCCAAATTCTTGATAAATTTGGTGCTCGCAAACCTATTTTAATGGGAACTTGCTTAGCTTTTATTTCCTTATTGTTATTTACGATTTTTAGCCGTCATCTTAGTTCATATTTAATTCTTGTTATTTATTTGCTTTACATGGCAGGATGTGGTTTTGCTTTTGGAAATATTATGACTAATGGACTCCAAAATTTGTCTGTTGATCAACAGGCTGATGGTAATGCCATTTTAACAACATTACAACAATTTGCTGGTGCTACAGGAACCTCTATTGTGGCAGCTGTTATTGCGCAGAGTCAAACTCAAGGACATGTAAATATTGCTTCTGCTACAGCTAAGGGCAGCTATCATGCTTTTATAATTTTATTGATTTTAGCTGCTGCGGAGTTAATAATTTTAAGTCGTGTTGTATTTGATAAAACAGCATATTAAGCATTGTAATTTAGGCTGCTTAATAAAAACAGGTGCTGGAACATTATGTGTTCCAGCACCTGTTTTATTGAAGGTAAAATATTTATTTAAGAATTGATTTTAAGATTTATTAGTGATTATTCAATGCCTGCAGCTGAAAAACCATCTTTAGCTACTTTAGCTAATTGAGCTGCTGATTTAGCCATTTTTTCTTTTTCATCATCGTTTAACGGTACTTCTAAGGTTTGACGAACACCATTACGATTAATAATTGTTGGGGAACTTAAGAATAGGTCTTTAACACCATATTGACCATCCATGTAAACTGATAAGGATAAGACTGCATTTTCATCTCTTAAAATTGCTCGACAAATCCGAGCAGCTGCAGTAGCTACACCATAATAAGTGGCACCTTTGGTATTAATAATTTCATAAGCAGCATTAACAACGGTATCGTTTAATTCGGCTAATTTTTCGTCTGTAAATTGTGGATAAACTTTTTGCAGTTCTGACATGGTCAAACTACCAACAGTTAAGTGTGACCAAGCAGCAAATTCACTATCACCATGTTCACCTAACATATAGCCATGAACGGAGCGGGGATCAATATCTAGTTCTTGTGCCACGAATTTGTGTAAACGAGATGTATCCAAAGTAGTACCAGAGCCCATAACCCGTTCTTTTGGAAAGCCAGAAAGTTTCCAAGTTGCATAGGTTAGAATATCAACTGGGTTAGCTACGACTAAAAAGATACCATTAAAGCCAGATTCAACAATTGGTTGAACGATAGATTTGATGATTTTAAGGTTTTTATTAACTAAATCTAAGCGTGTTTCACCAGGTTTTTGTGGAGCTCCTGCGGTAATAACAACAATATCAGCATCTTTAGCATCGCTGTAGTCTGCTGCATAAATGTGGGCTGGATAACTTAAGGGTGTGGCATCAGCTAAGTCCAGTGCATCCCCACGAGTTTTATCCTTCACAACATCAACAATTCCAATTTCATTCGCAACACCTTGTAAAGTCATGGCATAAGCAAAAGAGGATCCTACAGCTCCGTCACCTACTAAGATAACTTTAGTATGGTTCTTATCAGTAATACTGGTCATTAGTATTGCTCCCTTCAAAATTAAATAACTTTTTACAAATTTATTTTATCATGGATTATTTAAATAAGATAGTGGAAACGCTTTATTTATTTGAAAATTTCAATTATATTTGCGAAAATTTTCACAAATATATGACTTATATTCTATTTTGATTAGAAATTGTGTTATAATCGACAAGCGATAATTTAGTATAATAAGCATTAGTAGTTTAAATACTAGTAATTTATAAAAATTAAATAATGAGATGATACTTTAATGAAAGCAATTTTTGGATTAGGTAACCCAGGTCAAAGTTATGACCATACAAAACATAACATGGGTTTTATGACAATTGATCAATTAGCCCAGCATTATCAAGTTGAGCTTAAGAAAGAAGAGTTCTCTGCATTAGACGTTCGTTTTAAATATCAAGGTGAAACTATCTATTTAGTAAAGCCCTTAACGTTTATGAATAATTCTGGTTATGCAGTTAAAATGCTCATGAGTTATTATCAGATCCAACCAGCAGAAATTCTAATTATTCACGATGATTTAGATTTGCCCATTGGAAAAATTAGATTACGCCAAAAGGGATCTGCTGGAGGGCATAACGGATTAAAAAGTATTATTGCTGCTTTAGGCAGTGATACTTTTAAACGTGTCAAAATTGGCATTGGCCATCCTGCTAGAAAGCAAGTAGTTAATTGGGTATTGACTCCCTTTAATTCAACCGAACAACCGTTAGCCTTAAGCGGTATTGATCAAGCAGCTTCAGCTGTTGAAGATTGGGTTGAAAATAATGATTTTGCTCAAACCATGAATCGATTCAATTAATTTAGGAGGATAAATTGCAATTAATTGATTGTTTAAACCAAAATAAGCAGCTGCAAACTTTTATTCAACAGCTAGCGCCAAATACTAAGCAGATGTTGACAGGCTTAACTGGATCGGCAAAAACATTATTCTTAGCGGATTTAGTGATTAGAAAGCAACAACCCGTTTTAGTTATAGAACCAGATTCTTATCATGCTACTCAGCTGGCTGATGACTTAGAGCAGCTTTTGCCTAATTCGCAAGTGCAGCTTTTTTTATTAGAAGCTTCGATCGCTACTCAAATTGCTGTTAGTTCGCCTGAGTCCCTTAGTCAGCGATTACGAGCTCTGGATTTTTTGCGGCAAGAGCAGCCTGGAATTGTTATAACTTCTGTAGCTGGCTTAGAGTATTTTTTGCCACCAGCAGCGAGCTTTGATCAAAATCATTTACGTTTTCAAGTTGGCCAAGATTATTCCTTGCAACAACTGCCTCAACAACTGATAACTATGGGTTATCGGCGTGATTCTTTAGTTTCGAGTCCGGGAGAATTCGCTATTAGAGGTGATATTTTTGATATATATCCTTTAACTAGTGAACATCCGTGGCGCTTAGATTTTTTTGGTGATGAAATTGAAGCAATCCACAGCCTTGATCCAGACACTCAACGTAGTCAAGATGAGGTTACCCAAATTTCTGTAGGTCCTGCTAGTGATCAGATTATTAGCCCAGAAAATTTACAGGTTGTGGGTAAAAAAGTACAACAGCATTTACAAGCACATTTAAAAAAAGTCAAAGACCAACAAATTGTCCAAGCTTTGCAAAATAATTATCAAGCGGATATTGATAGTTTTTTGGCTGGCCAGCGGATTGATAATCTTGCCTCCTATGTTAGTTTTTTGTATGAGCAGCCGGCCCATTTAACTGATTATCTTTTCGACCAGGGTAGTGTGGTTTTTGATGATTATGATCGCATTCAAGAACAAGATCGGGCTAATGAAGAGGAAAACTCGGCTTGGTTTAGTGGCCAGTTTGAAACTGGCAAACTATTACCGGATTTGTCCTTTCGTTGGACTTTAGCACAAGCCTTAGCAGCAATTCCGCAAAGCCAAGTCTTTTTATCAATATTTCAGCGAAATACTAAACATTTACGCTTGCAGCAGTTGTTGAATGTTACAAGTCGTTCAGTTCAGCAATTTTTTAGTAATTTGCCCCTTTTAAAAGTAGAAATTGAGCGCTGGCAAAAACAGCAGTCAACAATTGTTCTTTTGATTAGTGCACCAGCCCGTTTGCAAAAAATGCAGCAAACCTTAGCCGATTTTGGTATTGAGGCGATTACTAGCAGCTTAACAGATATTAAGAGCGGCCAAACTCAATTAGTAACTGGTGGTTTGCACACGGGTTTTGAATTGGCAGATGAACGTTTAGTTGTAATTACTGAAAAAGAACTCTTTAATAAACAACCTAAAAAACGCCATACGCGAACGAACATGAATAATGCCGAACGCTTAAAGAGTTATACGGACTTAAAGCCTGGTGATTATGTAGTACACGTTAATCATGGTATTGGACGATTTTTAGGGATTAAAACTTTAGAAGTTGACGGCAAACATCAAGACTATATTACAATTCAATATCGTGACCAAGGTCAGTTATTTATTCCAGTCACGCAATTAGATATGGTACAAAAATATGTCTCGGCTCAAGGTAAAGCTCCCAAATTAAATAAATTAGGGGGCACAGAGTGGCATAAGACCAAACAGCGAGTTCAGAAAAATATTGAAGATATTGCTGATGAGTTAATACAGTTGTACGCTAAACGTGAAGCAGAAAAAGGATATGCTTTTTCTGAGGATGATGATTTACAAAATCAATTTGAAGCGCAATTTCCTTATGTGGAAACCCCTGATCAAACCCGCAGTATTGCTGAAGTTAAGCGTGACATGCAAAGCCCTCACCCAATGGATCGTTTATTGGTTGGTGATGTGGGCTTTGGCAAAACTGAAGTCGCCTTACGAGCAGCTTTTAAAGCTATTAATGACGGCAAGCAAGTTGCCTTTTTGGCTCCTACGACGATTTTAGCCCAGCAACACTTTCAAACGATGCAAGAGCGTTTTGCTGGTTTTCCTGTCGAAGCAGCAATTCTGACTCGTTTTCAATCACCGGCTCAACAGCGGGAAGTTAAAAAGGGATTAGAAACGGGAAAAATCGATATCGTAGTTGGAACTCATCGATTATTATCTAAAGATGTGAAATTTTTGGATCTAGGATTGCTGGTTGTTGATGAAGAACAGCGTTTTGGAGTTAAACATAAAGAACGTCTAAAACAATTAAAATCTCAAATTGATGTCTTGACCTTGACAGCTACGCCAATACCACGGACTTTAAATATGTCCATGATTGGTGTCCGGGATCTATCGGTTATTGAGACAGCTCCCCCCAATCGCTATCCTATTCAAACTTTTGTAATGGAGCAAAATTATGATGTAGTTCGCAGTGCCATTGAACGGGAATTAAATCGTAACGGCCAAGTTTTTTATTTGCATAATCGGGTAGAGGACATTGAACAAACTGCTAATTTGTTGGCTTCACTGGTACCTGATGCCCATATTGCGGTTGCTCATGGTAAAATGACCCAAGCTCAATTAGAAGGAGTCATGAGTGATTTTTTAAATGGCGATTACGATGTTTTAGTTACCACTACCATTATTGAAACGGGTGTAGATATTTCTAATGCTAACACCCTTATTGTAGAAAATGCCGATCGATATGGTTTATCACAGCTTTATCAATTAAGAGGGCGAGTGGGCCGTTCCAGCCGTGTAGCTTACGCTTATTTTATGTATCGCAAAGATAAGACACTTAGTGAAGTTGGAGAAAAGCGCTTAGAAGCCGTTAAAAACTTCACGGAATTAGGCTCCGGATTTAAAATTGCTATGCGTGATTTAGCAATTCGCGGTGCTGGGAATCTTTTAGGCAAACAGCAGCACGGCTTTATTGATTCTGTCGGTTATGACTTGTATACTCAAATGCTGGCAGAAGCTGTGGATAAAAAACGGGGTCAAAAACAACAGCATCCCCAAACTGATGCGCAAGTTCAATTAAATCTAGAAGCATATATTCCTGCTAGTTACATTACTGATGAGCGCCAAAAAATTGAAATGTATAAACGTTTGCGTCAAGTGCATTCTGTAGACGAATTGATGGATTTACAGCAGGAATTTCATGATCGTTTTGGCAAATATCCAATAGAAGTGAAAAATCTTTTAATTTTAACTAGATTGAAGTTATTAGCAGACCAAGCACTAATTGACAAAATTAAACAACAAGGGCAAAAATTGCAGCTAACCTTTAGCCCACAAGCCAATAAATATTTATCGGGCGAACAAATTTTCCAAGATTTATCGTTAACTTCTATGAAAGCCCAAGTGGCTAATGAGCATGGCTACTTCATTATTACATTTGATCCAGAAGAGCAAAAAGATTATTTACAACAGCTCAATAAGGTACTAGAGCATTGGGCTCAAGCCGCTTTGCTGAAGGTTAAAAACGGTAGCTTATGACAAAACAAAAAAGCCAATTTTTATTTCAGCAAACCTGGATATTGTCAGCCTCTTCTTTAATTACGAAAGTGTTAAGTGCTTTTTATCGAGTACCCTTACAAAATCTTGTTGGTAATCGGGGCTTTTTCGTTTATCAGCAAGTGTATCCGCTTTATGGATTATGTACTGCTGTGGCTTTAACAGGTTTACCAATGTTTGTTTCACAGATAATAGCGGAAAATAAAAAGCATCCATTCATAAGTCAGCGGCTTTTAGTAAGAGCAGCTTTCCTATTAGGTGTAGTGGGTGCTCTATTATTGGGAGTTAATGCAACGCAATTAGCAATTTTGATGGGCGATAGGCGTTTAGCACCCTTAATTTTAGTTTTAGCAGGATTTTATTTATTAGCACCAATTGAAGCAGTTTATCGCGGTATTTATCAAGGCCATCTGCAAATGTTGCCGACGGCAATCTCGCAAGTAATGGAACAGATTATTCGAGTAGGTATTATTATTACTGCTGCAATTGTCTGGCGTGCAGATTACTACAAAATGGGTACTTGGGCCCATGCGGGAGCGACGATTGCGGCTGTAATGGCAATTATTATTTTACTAAGTTTTCATCTTCCTCCGGCTGATAATTTTCCTGTCACTATAGATACTTGGTATCAACTAGGAAGACGTTTTTTAACTGACGGCTTATTGTTGAGTTTATTTGGAGCACTTTTAGTTTTATTGCAAACAATTGATTCGTTTACTATGGTTCAACTGCTTATTCATTATCATTGGCCTCACCCACAAATATTAAAGGGGATTTACGATCGGGCCCAACCGCTCGCGCAATTAGGAATTGTAATAGCTGTGGCTTTTGCTACTTCAATTTTGCCCCAACTAGTTGATAAAAAACCTTCTCAGCAGTGGCCGCTTATCAGCCAAATTTTGCATGTAGCATTAGCATTAGCAGCTTGTTGTGCGGTGGGAATGGCTACTTTAATGCCCCAGATTAACACTTTTTTGTTTAAAGATGCCCAGTTAAGTGGAACACTTTCTATTTATGTTTTAGCAGTAATTTTTATTGCTTATGCGGTAATTACTAATACAATTATGCAGGCCCAACATCAACAAAAATTAAATTTTAGTATTTTAGTGTTTGCCTTAATTGTAAAAGGAGTTGGCAATTGCTGGCTGATTGAAACCTATGGAACACTAGGAGCCAGTTTATCCACTTTAATTGCCAGTATAGTTCTAGCAGTGGGAATCCATTATAATTCTCCGCCCTTATTGCGAGAGTGTTTATTCGCAAATCATTTTCTCTTAAAACTAAGTAAATTATTGGTTGCATTAGCAGTTTTAGTTTGGGGAATGAATTATTGCTGGCGGTTGATTGAACCGCTGCAGCGGCTTACATCAATTTGGGAAGTGCTGATTAGTATTGCATTAGCAGTAGGTTTTGTGGTAATTTTAAGTTATCGATGGCAATTGTTTACTTTGCAGGAATGGCGTTTAATTCCCGGCGGTAATTGGATTTTAAATAAATTAGGAGAACATAATGCGTTTAGATAAATATCTAAAAATTTCAAGATTAGTAAAAAGAAGAACATTAGCCAAAGAAATTGCTGATAAAGGGCGAATTGAAATTAACAATAAAGTGGCTAAGTCTTCTACCGATGTGCAAGTTGGTGATCGGATTACTATCCATTATGGTGATAAAACAGTGAATGTAGAAGTTTTGCAAGTTGCGGAAAATGTTAAAAAAGCCGCGGCTGCTGATATGTATAAAAATCTAGATTAATCGCTGTAAATACCCCAATATACCCTGGACAGCTAATATTGTTGTTGTTATACTCAACTTAGGAGCTTTTTGAGGGGGGATAAAGTTGCCACAAGTTCAGCGTTTAAACAATGTCCGTTCGATAAATATAAATAATAATGATTTATCTGCTGAAAAAAAGTTTAAACAACGAGTGCGTCAAGTACATCAGCGGCGACTAAGTGCTCTGTTTTTAGTTTTAGGTGGGGTGGCAGCTTTGTTAGGTTCACAGCTTTATCAAGCTCACCAGATTAATGCACAAACCCGTACTCAATTAGTTCAACAACATCACAAATTGCGTCAAGCACGAGCTCAGCGGACGGATTTGCGCAATCAGATCCACCAACTACACGATCCAGAATATTTAGATAATTTAATCCGTTATCGTTTTAATTATTCGCATGATGGTGAAATTATTTATAATATACCGAATGAGTCAAACAAAAATCTTAATTTTTAAGGAGTAAGGTAAGTAATATGACCGTATCAGTAGGAACAAAAGTAACAGGTAAAGTTACCGGAATAAAAGATTTCGGGGCTTTTGTTGATATTGGTAATGGTCAAAGCGGTCTGGTACACATTAGCCAGATTTCTAATGACTATGTTAAAGATATCCACGATAAGTTAAAGGTGGGTGATATTATTACTGCGGTAGTAGTGGGCGATAATCACGGTAAAATTGCTTTGTCTATGAAACAAGCACAAGCCCCAGCTTCGAAAAACACCAGTAATAATCACCATCAGCATAAACCAGCAGCTAAGAAGCCAATTACTGAAGGCTTTGATGATTTGTTGGCTGATTTTATGAAAGAAAGCCAAGATCGGCTCTCTACATTAAAGAAAAATACTGAAGGAAAAAGAGGTGGCCGTGGCGGTCGTCGCGGTTAGGTTCGAGTTAAGCTCGAACCTTTTTATTATAATTTAATATGGATCAAACAGAAATTAAATTTATACAGCAAGTGCAGCAGCAGCATTTATTTCAAGCTAATGACCGCGTATTAGTTGCTGTTTCGGGCGGCAGTGATTCGATGGCATTGTTGGCGTTATTGCTTCATTTACCGACAACTTTAGGCATTCGTATAGCTGTAGCTACCGTAGATTTTGACTTGAGAGCTCAAAGTGTCAATGAAGTACAGTTGGTGCAACATTTTTGCCAGCAACACCAACTGCCTTTTTACACGACAATTTGGCAGCATCCAGCTCCGATTACGGGGATGGAATTGCAGGCACGTAAGTTTCGCTATAAATTTTTTGCACAAATTATGCAACAACAGCATTTAAATAAGTTAGTGACAGCTCATCAAGGTGATGACCAAATAGAAACTATTTTAATGAAGTTGATTCGCAGCGGCAGTATCTGGGAAAGCACAGGAATTGCAGTTCGTCGACCTTTTCAAGTGGGGGAGATTATTCGGCCCTTATTAGCTTTTTCTAAAACTGAGTTAATTAATTATTTACAGCGTCAACAGATTGATTTTGCAGTTGATGAGACCAACTTTACAGATATTACTTTGCGCAATCGTTTGCGTAATCAGGTGATTCCGTTGCTCAAGTCTGAAAATCCGCGGCTGCAGCAGCATTGGACGGTATTTGCCCAGCAAAATCAAGTATTGCAGCAGATAACCCAAAATTATTTTCAGCAGTTAAGCCAACAGGCTGTCATTGTGTCAGCTAAGACAGTTAAAATTAATTTATCATCCTTAACCCACCTTAGCTCTCAGGCAGTTGTCTTATTTGTTCAATCTGTTTTGCACCGCCATTTGGAATTGGATTTGCAGGCACGGCAACTAGAGCAACTAGAGCAATTATTAAATCGAGCTCAAGGTCAATTAACATTAGCTCATAAGTGGATTCTAGAAAAAAGTTATCAACTTTTAATAATTCAACAATTTGACCACTCATTGCAAAAAGTTTCAGCAATTAATTTAAAATTAAATCAAACGGTCTTTGCAAATCAGCAACAAAAGATTACAATAAAACAGTCCGTTCGAGAAAATAATCATACTTTTTATTTCGAACATTTACCCCGACAAATAATTGTGCGCCCTCGACGGCCGGGAGATCGGATCCGCTTGTTAAATGGGCAACATCAGAAATTAAAGCAGCGGTTGATTGATTTAAAGATCCCACAAAAGCAGCGGAATCAACTGTGGTTAGTAGTTTTTGATGGTGAAATTGTTTGGGTACCGGGTGTTTATCGCTATCAAATTTATCCGACACCGTATTTATTCGAAATTATAATAGGAGAACAAAAATGAGCATGGAATCAGATATTCAAAAAATATTATTTACTCCCCAAGATATTGCTGCAGCTAATCAGCGCTTAGGCCAACAATTAGCCCAAGATTATCAAGGAAAAAATCCTCTATTTGTATGTTTATTAAAAGGTGCCATTTTATTCTTGACTGATTTAGTCCGCCAAATACCAGATAGCGTAGAAATTGACTTTATGGATGTTTCCAGTTATCATGGCGGAACCACTTCTTCTGGGGATGTCAAAATTATTAAGGACTTAGATGTTTCGGTAGTGGGTCGTGATATTGTTTTTGTGGAAGATATTATTGATACTGGTAATACCTTGCGGGCATTGATGGATTTATTCGCCACCCGACAGGCTAATTCCATTAAAATTGTCTCCTTAGTTGATAAACCTGCTCATCGTAATCAAAGCGTTCAGGCGGACTATGTGGGGTTGAGTTGTCCTGATGAATTTATTGTTGGCTACGGTATGGATTATCAAGAGCGATATCGTAATTTACCTTACATTGGGGTCTTAAAACCTGAAGTTTATTTATAGAAGCAAATAAATTATTGTGGTATTGTGTTAACATATATATAAGTCATGTACGTGGAGGAAAATTAGATTGAAAAATAATCGAAATGGACTGAAAAATAACAGTCTGTTTTATATCATTATTTTTATATTACTAATCTTGGCAACTAGTTGGTTTGTTGGCGGTCAGGGTTCTTCAGCAGTTGAAAACCTGTCTTCCAGCGAATTTATTGCGCGATTACGTGATAATAAGGTGAAAGACTTTTCTGTTCAGCCTTCCAACGGTGTTTATAAGGTTACTGGTAACCTGAAAAAAGCAGAAAAAACTAAGGGTTCTGCTAATAGTTTGAGTCTATTTGGCCGTGGATCCAGTCAAGCTAATAGCTCTAAGCAATTTTCTGCAACAGTTTTGCCTAATGATGCTTCTTTACAGCAAATTAGCAAGGCGGCTCAGCAAACTAAAACCCAAATGAATACTCATGAAGAGTCACAAAATGGTATGTGGCTTAATTTAGCTATTACTGTGGTACCATTCTTAATAGTTTTCTTCTTCTTCTATTCGATGATGAGCCAAGCTGGTCAAGGCGGCGGTGGAGCCGGTAAGATTATGAGTTTTGGTAAGTCCCAGACCAAGCCGGTAGACCCTAAAAAGAATAAAGTACGTTTTTCTGATGTAGCTGGTGCTGAAGAGGAAAAACAAGAGTTAGTTGAAGTAGTTGATTTCTTAAAAGATCCGCGTAAGTATTTAGCTTTAGGGGCGCGGATACCTTCAGGTGTTTTGCTAGAGGGACCTCCCGGAACTGGTAAAACTTTATTAGCACGTGCTGTTGCTGGTGAAGCTAAAGTGCCATTTTATTCCATTTCCGGTTCAGACTTTGTTGAAATGTTTGTCGGTGTTGGTGCTTCAAGAGTGCGTGATTTATTTACAAATGCAAAAAAGAATGCTCCGGCTATTATTTTTATTGACGAAATTGATGCTATTGGGCGTCAACGGGGCAATGGTAAAACCGGCGGCGGCAATGATGAACGGGAACAAACCCTAAATCAATTGTTAGTTGAAATGGATGGTTTTACTGGTAAAGAAGGGGTTATTGTCATTGCTGCGACAAACCGTTCTGATGTTTTGGATCCTGCTTTGTTACGTCCCGGACGTTTTGACCGCAAGATTTTAGTAGGACAGCCTGATGTTAAGGGCCGCGAAGCTATCTTAAAAGTTCATGCTAAAAATAAGCCTTTAGCCGACGATATTGATTTAAAAGTAATTGCTCAACAAACTCCTGGATTTGTAGGAGCGGACTTAGAGAACGTCTTAAACGAAGCTGCTTTAGTAGCTGCTGAACGTAATAAAACTAAAATTGATGCTGCGGATATTGATGAGGCTGAAGACCGCGTCATTGCTGGGCCAGCCAAAAAAGACCGAATTATTTCTCCTGAAGAGAAGAAAATGGTTGCTTATCATGAAGCAGGTCATGCTATTATCGGTGTAGTTTTAAGCGATTCGCGGGTAGTGCGCAAGGTCACTATTATCCCTCGTGGCCGAGCTGGCGGTTATGCGATTATGCTACCTAAAGAAGACCAAAGTCTTTTAACTAAAAAAGATCTTATGGAACAAGTAGCAGGTTTAATGGGTGGTCGGACTGCCGAAGAAATTATTTTCCATAGTCAATCATCAGGCGCATCTAACGACTTTGAGCAAGCTACTCAAATTGCGCGGGCAATGGTTACGGAATATGGAATGTCAGAGCGCTTAGGCATGGTTCAGCTAGAAAAAGGCGGAGCACCCGTTGGAGCTTATGGGCAACCTAATTATTCTCAAGAAACTGCTACTGTCATCGATGATGAAATTCGAAAAATTTTGGATGAAGCTCATAAGACTGCTGTTGATATCATTCAAAGTCATCGTGAACAACATAAAGCAATCGCTGAGGCCTTGTTGAAGTATGAAACTTTAGATGAAAAGCAAATCTTAAGTTTATATAAAACTGGGAAAATGCCTATAACTAATCAGGAAGAATTTCCTTCAGAAAAAGCTTCGACTTTTGAAGAAGCTAAGAAATTTGCTCAATTGCGTGATGAACGTAAGCAGGCACAAGAAGGTCATAGTAGTGAGGCTGAATCTTCACCGACAACGACTGAATATCCAGAAGGTCAGCCAGATGACGTCAATGATGATCAAGATAAACCAACTTCAGATGATGAATAGTATTTATTGAATACTCATAGTTTTAAAGGTTGGAATGTCAAGGATTCGTTTAATCCTTGACATTAGCTAAAATGAGCATGTTCTGGTGAGTTGTGGTTTTTAAATAATGTTAAGCTAATTAATTATTTTATTTAATAATAGTAGGGATCTGGGATAAAAATTTTATCCTAGATCCTTTCTTTATGACTATAAAAATTTGTGAAAAGGAAGTTAAGATTGAAAGACTATTTAGTTAAAGCCCTCGTTAATCAGGGTAATTTTCGAGTTTATGTTGTAAAAGCAACAAAATTAGTGGAAGAAGCCCAAAAGCTTCATCATACTTCACCTTTAGCAACCGAGGCTTTAGGTGAAAGCTTGATTGCTACTCTTTTATTGAGTACTTCCTTATTAAAAAATGAGGAAATGATGACTACACGCTTGGTCGGTAATGGACCCTTGGGTGCTATTATTGCTGATGGCAATGCTCAAGGCCAGGTCAAAGGCTATTTACAAAATTCGGTCCCTGGCTTAGCTGCTGTAGATCTTGCTTCCGCTATTGGTAATCAAGGAATGTTAAGTGTTACAAAAGATCAAAAGCTGGCTCAACCTTTTACCGGTAAAGTGGGCTTAATTAGCAGCAACATTGCGCAAAACTATTCTTATTACTTGGCTAAATCTGAACAAATACCTGCGGCTATGGGACTTGTGGTCAAATTAAACAAAAAAAATGGTGTAACTAGTGCTGGTGGATTTTTAATTCAGGCTTTGCCTGGAACCCCTCTTAATGACAGTGAACAACTTAGTAAACAACTGCAGCAATTGCCTAATTTAAAACGGATATTCACCAAAAAAGATACTCCCGAAATAATTTTAAAGAAGATTATTCCACAAACAAATGTAAAATTTTTACAAACTTTACCAGTAGCTTTTAATTGTGACTGTTCTAAACAACGTTTTATTAAGTCATTACAATCATTACCGTCTTCGGAACTTCAATCCTTACTGGAGCAACAGCAGGAAATTGAGACGGTTTGCAGATTTTGTGGGCGTAAGTATCAGTTTAGTGCTGCTGATTTGCAGCAAATTATTACGAAGAAGTAATTGCAACTTAGGGCGTGGATTTGCTATTATGTATTTAACTAGCACCACGAGAAAGGAAGAACTTAATGAAGTGGAAAATAGGTAACGTTACAATTCCTAATCAGGTGGTAGTTGCACCTATGGCGGGTATTTCCAACTATTCTTTTCGGATGACAGCCAAAGAATTTGGAGCCGGCTTGGTTGTGTGCGAAATGGTTAGCGATCGCGGAATTTTATATAAAAATAAAAAAACTTTGTCAATGCTCTATGTTAATGAACAGGAACATCCCATCAGTATTCAGTTATTTGGCGGTTCTAAAGAAACATTAGTGCCGGCTGTAAAATATGTTGCAGAACAAACTCAAGCTGATATTATTGATATTAATATGGGGTGTCCAGTTAAAAAAGTTGTTAAAACTGGTGCTGGTTCGCATTGGCTTTTAGACCCCGATAGTATCTATGACTTAGTCAAAGCTCTTAAGGCTAATATTGATAAGCCCTTAACCGTAAAGATGCGAACTGGGTGGGATCAAGATCATATCTTAGCTGTGGAAAATGCACTAGCGGCTCAAGAAGGTGGTGCTGATGCTGTGGCCATGCATGGCCGTACGCGTGCCCAAATGTATAGTGGCCACGCTGATTGGGAATTATTGCATGAGGTAGCTCAACATTTAAGTATTCCATTTATGGGTAATGGTGATATTCGTACTCCTCAAGATGCCAAAAAAATGATTGAGGAAGTGGGGGCAGATGCTGTTATGGTTGCGCGCGGCGCAATTGGCAATCCTTGGGCTTTAAAGGCGATGGCCCACTACCTGGATACTGGAGAATTGTTGCCAGAGCCTACGCCTATTCAAAAAATTCAAACTGCTAAAAAACAATTAGCACGTTTAGTACAAATTAAGGGTGAACGGATTGGTGTTCCAGAATTTAGGCAGCAGGCGTCTTATTATCTGAAGGGCATCCCTCGTTCAGCTCGTACTAAAGCAGCTATTAATGAAGTTACTACACAACAAGAAGTAGATCAGTTATTAGATAAATTTGCTGATAAAATTATTAACTAAATAAATTTTTTAAAGGAGGAAATATTTGTATGGCTAAAAATGAAGAAGAAATGAATGATCAACTGCGCGTTAGACGCCAGAAAATGGAAGATTTACGAGAAAAGGGGATTGACCCATTCGGGCATCGCTATCAAAGAACTGCAACTGCTCAAGAATTACATGAAAAATATGGTGCGTTAGATAAGGATGAAATTAACGATCAAAATGCTATGGTTAAAATTGCTGGTCGGATGATGTCTAAGCGTGGAAAAGGTAAAGTTGGTTTTGCTGACATTAAGGATCGCTCCGGCAAAATCCAAATTTACGTACGTAAGGATACCGTCGGTGATGACAACTATCAAATTTTTAAAAAAGCTGACTTAGGCGATATTTACGGCATTGAAGGTTCAGTTATGAAAACGGATATGGGCGAATTGACAGTCAAAGCTGAACATGTCACCTTATTAACTAAAGCTTTGCGGCCCTTACCTGATAAATATCATGGCTTAACCAATATTGAGCAAAAATACCGTCAACGTTATTTAGATTTAATTGCTAATCAGGATAGTTTTGATCGCTTTATCAAACGCACCAAAATAGTTGCAGCCATTCGCAAATATTTAGATGAAAATGGCTTTTTAGAAGTTGAGACCCCAGTTTTACACAGTCAAGCTGGAGGAGCAGCAGCACGGCCTTTTATTACCCATCATAATGCTTTAAATATTGACTTATATTTACGTATTGCCTTGGAACTCCACTTAAAACGTTTGATTGTTGGGGGAATGGAACGTGTTTATGAATTGGGACGCGTTTTTAGAAATGAAGGTATTGACACCAAGCATAATCCGGAATTTACTGAGCTAGAAACTTATAGTGCCTATTTTAATTTTGAAGATGTAATGCAAGAAACTGAAGGAATTTTTCGGTATGCGGCACAGGCTGCTTTGGGAACCTTACAATTTACTTATCAGGGACAGCCAGTAGACTTATCTAAACCTTTTAAACGTATTCATATGGTCGATGCTATTAAAGAAGTTACAGGGGTTGACTTTTGGCCGCAAATGAGCTTAGAACAGGCACAAAAATTGGCGGATGAACATCATGTTCACTATGAAGATTATTGGCAAGTTGGCCATATTATCAATGCCTTTTTTGAAGAATTCGTTGAAGATACAATTAAAGAACCAACATTTATTTATGGTCATCCTATCGAAATTTCACCCCTAGCTAAAAAAAGTGAAAAAGATGAGCGCTTTGTCGACCGCTTTGAAATGTTTATTTTAGGTAATGAGTACGCAAATGCCTTTACTGAATTAAATGACCCGATAGATCAGCGTCAACGCTTTGAAGCGCAAGCAGCAGAAAGAACAGCTGGTAATGATGAAGCAGAAAGTGTTGATGAAGACTTCGTAGAAGCCCTTGAATATGGCATGCCGCCTACGGGGGGATTAGGTATTGGTGTGGATCGCTTGGTAATGTTACTAACAGATGCGCCTTCTATTCGCGACGTAGTTTTATTCCCCACTTTACGTCCAGAGGATAAATAATTTTTGAAAAATTGTGTAAAATATTATTTTTAGTTGAATTTTCATTTTTAAATTGTTATAATTAAACAGTCGTCAGGTTGACCTGATGATTGTTGAGTCGCTAGCTCAGCTGGTAGAGCAACGGCCTTTTAAGCCGTGGGTCGTGGGTCCGAGCCCCACGCGACTCATTTACTGTGAAAGCAGTTTTACAAAATGCGGAAGTAGTTCAGTGGTAGAACATCACCTTGCCATGGTGGGGGTCGCGGGTTCGAATCCCGTCTTCCGCTTTCATTATTTTGCCGGGGTGGCGGAACTGGCAGACGCACAGGACTTAAAATCCTGCGGTAAGTGATTACCGTACCGGTTCGATTCCGGTCCTCGGCATTATAATGAATATGCACCCATAGCGCAATTGGATAGAGTGTCTGACTACGAATCAGAAGGTTGTAGGTTCGACTCCTACTGGGTGCATTATCGGGAAGTGGCTCAGTTTGGTAGAGCACCTGGTTTGGGACCAGGGGGTCGCAGGTTCGAATCCTGTCTTCCCGATTAGCATATATATTCTGCTAATTGTGGCGGTGTAGCTCAGCTGGCTAGAGCGTCCGGTTCATACCCGGGAGGTCGGGGGTTCGATCCCCTTCGCCGCTATTTCGGACCTTTAGCTCAGTTGGTTAGAGCAAACGGCTCATAACCGTTCGGTCGTAGGTTCGAGTCCTACAAGGTCCACTAGATTTTGCGGGGTCTTGAAGTTGTATATTATCGCGGGATGGAGCAGTCTGGTAGCTCGTCGGGCTCATAACCCGAAGGTCGTAGGTTCAAATCCTTCTCCCGCAATTGGTCCTATGGTGTAGTTGGTTATCACGCCTGCCTGTCACGCAGGAGATCACCGGTTCAAGTCCGGTTAGGACCGTATAATGGCTCGGTAGCTCAGTCGGTAGAGCAATGGATTGAAGCTCCATGTGTCGGCAGTTCGATTCTGTCCCGCGCCATTTATGGAAGGGTAGCGAAGTCTGGCTAAACGCGGCGGACTGTAAATCCGCTCCTTCGGGTTCGGTGGTTCGAATCCACTCCCTTCCATTTTAATAGGGATATAGTTTAAAGGTAGAACTACGGTCTCCAAAACCGTCAGTGTGGGTTCAATTCCTACTATCCCTGTTAACTATTTTGGCGGTATTGGTGAAGTTGGTTAACACACCGGTTTGTGGCACCGGCATACATGAGTTCGAGTCTCATATACCGCCCTTTTATTAATGGGTTATAGCCAAGTGGTAAGGCAATGGACTTTGACTCCATTATGCGCTGGTTCGAATCCAGCTAACCCAATTTTTTGGCGGTATAGCCAAGTGGTAAGGCAGAGGTCTGCAAAACCTTCATCACCGGTTCAAATCCGGTTACCGCCTTTGGCTTTAGCCAAATGATATAGTTTTGCCGGTGTGGCGGAATTGGCAGACGCGCTGGATTCAAAATCCAGTTCCTGTTAAGGGAGTATCGGTTCGACCCCGATCACCGGTAGTATATATGTTAATTGAGTATCTTAGAGAAGCTTATAGAATGTGGGAAGCCCATTATATAGGCTTTTTTCTTTGTCAAAATCTTATAGAATCTTATAGAAAAAGTTTTTGTTAACACTTTTAAAAAAATATCACACCAAAAACACGGTATTTACAGCGGTGTTAACAGCTAAATTATTGATATGGTAGGGATGGTGGTTCATTTATAACTAAAAACGGGGTCTAACCAGTAAATAATTCTAAAGTACGTTTAACTTCATGGCGCTCACGTTTTTGCAAGATATGGGTATATATTTTGAGGGTAGTCATAACAGACGAATGACCGGCGCGTTTGGAGACATACTGCACATCTACTCCATTAGATAGCAAATAAGATATATGTGTATGACGTAATCCATGGAAAGTAATATCTTTTTGAATGTTTAATTTTTTAAGTATTGATCTCAATTCCTTATTTACACCATTGCTTGAAGGAGGGCGATTATCAATTTCTTTAGCAAAAATCAGTTTTTGCCCCTTTAACTTTTTCTCTGTAACAATTGGCTGTAATTGTTTTAAAAAAGATTTTTCAATATCAATCTTACGGATCGACTGTGGATTTTTAGTTGGGGCAAATCCGCCATCGCGATAATCGAACGTTTTATCTATATTAATTTTGCCGTGCAAGGGATCGATATCATCGATAGTTAATCCAGCTATTTCTGATAAGCGAGCACCAGAATAGCAAGCCATTTGTATCATTAATCGAGACATATTTAAGCCGTTATTTGTTATGTTTAAATAATTTAATAGTTTTAAAAAGTCCTCCTATTCTAAATATTTTAAGGCATCCGGTTTACTAGCACCTCCAGAAAGAGCAGGACGAAGTGTAAAATCTTTTTCAATATAATTATCCTCATAGGCTGCTTTAATCGCAGTATGAGCGTGAACATGGACTTTTTCTACGGAAGTTTTGGCGTGATTAGATCCGTACCAATTAATAAATTGCTGATATGAGGTTTTATTCATATTTTTTAAAGGTGTATTTTTCCAATATTTCTTTATTACAGAATAGCTATTAAGCCATTTATCAGCCGTAACTGGTCTAAGCGAGGGCTTTTTAAAAGTATTAAACCAAATCCATCCAAAAATCTATAAAGGGCATATCAGCCCGCTTAAATTCGCCCTGACTGTTAAATTTATCTTTTTGTTGCTGTAACCATGATTGTGCATCCCGTTTTCGCTCAAAAGTTTGGGAGCCACCGGACTTAATTTTGCCCTCATCATCACGATAAAAAAATCGTGCCTGATATTTGCCGTTCTTTTTCTTAGTTATCGGCATTGCATTAACCTCCTGTTTTTATTAAAATTGAGTATGCGAAAGGGCATACTCTATGTATGTGTTTTGCGGTTAGTCACATCCTTGGCTTTGGCGAGTGGGGGATGTGGCTTTTTATTATGTTTAAAGTAAGAAAAATATAATTATAAATAAAATAACAATTGGCAGAGTAACCCATAAAGTCATAGTTGTACCAAATTTACTCATCCTATTACCAACTTTTTGCATGCGATTACTAAATGATTGAGCACCAATTCCAAATTTGTACAATTTACTATTTTCTAGCAAATACTGCTGTTGTTGTCTATTTATTTCTTCGGGAGACAATTGAATTAATATTCCGCACTGTGGGCAATACTGCTCATTATAAAGAAGTGGATAGCCACATCTTAAACAATGTGGTCTAAAGTTTTGTAGTTGATAATTTATTTTTTGCTGTCTTTGATAGTCTCTTACCTGCTTAGGTGGTCGTGATTTCATATATGTTGATACAACGATAATAATAGGTATTCCAATAAAAATAAAAATTCCTATTAAAATAACCATAAAAATTAATAAGCTACGTCCCGCATCATCCAATAATAATCAGCTCCTATTACATATCTACGAATATAATACTTTATTATTTCTAGTTACAACCTCCAATTATGTACAGCTTTTAAAGTCGATCAGTGTTTGGACTTAATATTATATTTCAACTATATATATTACAACCTTACCAATTATTCGAACATCTGGCGAGAAGATAATCGTACGTTTTAAATCATTTTTGTGAAATTTCTTTACTGACATAGAAATACCATCTTGAAACACTACAATGTCGCCATTTTTTAAACCATATATAATCAATTTTTTTAATAGCAATCATGGACTCATTTGGGATAACGCAGTTCATAGACTCTCCATTAATACAGCTAATAATCACATAGGAACATCAACCCCGATCACCGGTAGTAGTTAATATTTTGTAAGCTTTTTTGATTGTAAAGATACTATAGAAAAAGATAAATGGCGGACTAGAGGGAATTAAGATCAGTACTTTCATAAACGTATTGGAAATCTACTTCTAAATTTTTCATGGTATTGGTTTGCCTAGATTGCCCTATAAATAAGGTTTTACAATATCACGCTTTAGGTATTCCAGTAAAAATAAAATTTCTATTAAATAACCATAAAAATTAACAAGCTAAGTTCCGCATCGTTCAATAATAACCAACTCCTATTTCTTATTATATGATTTAGGCAATTTACCTTATATTGAGTATTATTACGTTGACAAGATTTGATAGACAAGGCAATAATATTTAAGTTACAATCTACTTATAAATAACAATGAGGTAATTATGTGAAAAATTATAAATCGGGATTGGTTTCTCAAAGTTTATGGTACGATGAATTTGACATTTATTTATCGCATTTGAATCAAGGAAAAACTTTTAAAGAGATTAATCAATTAAGTGATCAAAAGAACATTTTTCAGGCAAGCTCTACTAACCGGGCTTTACGCTTATCAAGGGCTTTAGCTACACGCATCGAGGCAATTCCTAATAATATTTTGAACATTTATTTTCAATTAGACACTAGTAATCAAAAAATAGTGGATTTTTTGGGAATTATGTTAGTTTATCGAATACTGCGAGAATTTATGTATGAAACTTATCGTGATGAAATAATTTTAGGTGATTGTAGGTTAGAGGATACCGAGATCCAAGCGTTTTTAACTCGTAAACAAGAAGAAAGTTCTCAGGTTGCTCAATGGCATGAAGTAACAATTCATCGACTCAAGGCAGCATTTAAATCTCTTTTGCGAGAAGCAGGACTTGTGCGTGATGATCATAATCGTAAATTTGATGTGGTCACCCCTGTGTTTTTGAATCCTATTCTAGTACAAGCAATGAAAACAGCGGACTTAAGTTACGAATTAGGTGCTTTGGAGGGATGATTTTGGAAGAATTCGAGACTTTATCTGACAAGTTTGAGCGTTTAGAAAAAAAAATATTAAAAGAAGATTTTCAAAATAATGCTGGCCTATCAAATGAGATAGGTTATTATATCTTTACTTATAATCCAAAGTTAGAGTTAGAAGTGCGCGATCGGATTATAGATTTACAAAAGAATATGTCATCTTCTTTATCTATTAAAATTTTTAATATTTATGAGGTTGTAATGGACTATATTAATCATTTTCAATATCAGCAACCTTTAATCCAGATGGAAAAAAGTGATGGTTTAAATGAAGTATCAGTGCAAATTAATAATGTTTTAGAAATGGATGAAGATAATAATATTATTGTGCAGCATATTAATAGTAATTTACAATCAACTAAGTCAGTTATTTTTTTAACTGGTATTGGACAAATTTATCCCATATTGCGAGCTCATAAAATTTTAAATACGATGACACAAATTATTGATCAGTATCCTGTTATTATGTTTTATCCTGGAAATTATGATGGATTAAACCTAAAAGCTTTTGGTAAGGTAGAGGATAGTAACTATTACCGCGCATTTAGTATTTAAGGAGGAAAATATATTGAAAATTAAAGAGATTTTTAAGAAATCAATTGATCGTGATATTAAAGGAGTAGTAAAGGTTGGACAAACTCAAGAAACGATTAAACAGCAAGAATTAGAAGAATATGTAGTTACTAAAGAATTGCAACAGCATTTCGCTAGTTTTTTTGATGCATATCAAAAAAGCATTGATAGTACTACGGATAATATGGGAGTTTGGATTGACGGTTTTTTTGGTTCCGGTAAATCACATTTTTTAAAAATTTTATCTTATCTTTTAGGCAATGAAGAAGTATCTGGTAAAACGGCCTTAGATTATTTTAAGGATGATCAAAAAATTGTTGATCCTTTTGTCTTAGGACAGATGGAACAAGCAACCCAGATACCTACAGACGTGATTTTATTTAACATTGATTCTAAAGCAAATAGTAATTCTGGTGATGATCGCAATGCAATATTGAATGTTTTTTTGAAAGTTTTTAATGAGATGCAAGGTTATTCAACAGCAAGTCCATATATTGCCGATTTGGAGCATGAATTAGATCAAAAGGGAATGTATCAGCAGTTTAAAAATAGGTTTGCAGAGTTAACGGATATGGATTGGTCAATCGGAGTAAATCATTATCGTTTTCAAACAGCAAATATTAAACAAGCACTTGTTGATATTAATTATCTTTCGGAAGAAAATGCGCAAGGATACATAAATTTATTAAGTACTCCTTATGAAATTACTATTGAAGAATTTGCCCAACGAGTAAATCAATATATTGAATCTAAGGGTAATGACCATCATGTTGTTTTTCTAGCTGATGAAGTAGGCCAATTTATTGGCAATGATGTTAATCGAATGCTGAATTTACAAACTATTGTTGAAGAATTAGGCGCCAAAACTCAGGGCAAAGCATGGGTTATTGTTACTTCACAACAAGCAATAGATCAAGTAACAGATAATCTTAATGGTCAAGATTTTTCTAAAATACAAGGGCGTTTTAAAACGCGTATTTCAATGAGTTCTGCTAATGTTGACGAAGTAATTAAAAAACGAATACTTCAAAAAAAGGAAAGCAGTGAACAGCGTTTAGAAGAATTGTATCAAGATAACCGGCATAATATTAATAATAAAATTGATTTTGATTCCGGAATCAAACGACCTAAATATGATACACCTGCTAGCTTTGCAATTAATTATCCTTTTGTTCCTTATCAATTTAATCTTTTGCAAGATGTTTTAAATGCTATTCGTTTACATGGATCTGATGGTAAGCACTTATCTGAAGGTGAACGTTCAATGTTGGCTACCTTCCAAGAAGCCGCTCAAAGTTATGAGGACCAAGAGGTTGGCGCTTTAATTCCTTTTAGCTTATTTTTTGAAGGATTATCACAATTTTTAGATCATAATCATATTTTGACAATTACACGCGCAAGGGAAGATAAAATAATTAATCCCCAACAAGAAGTTAATCCCTTTGCTGTTCAAGTTTTGAAAACTTTATTTATGGTTAAATATGTAGATGGCTTTGACGCGACAGTTTATAATTTAACTACCTTATTGCTCAATTCGATCGATACCGATCGCCAGGAATTGGAGTCCCATGTTCAACAGGCTTTAAAAGATTTAGAAAGTCAAAACTATATATTAAAAAATCTAAACACCTACGAATTCTTAACAGATGCGGAACAAGATGTTAACAATGAAATTAAGAATGAAGAAGTCAGTGAATCTGAAATTTCTAAGCTTTTAGGAAGTAATTATCTCTTTACCGATCAAATGATTTCCCAAAGGTTTACGTATCCTAAATTAAAGGGACGTTATGTATTCAATTTCAATCGTATCATTGATGAAATTCCTATTGGCGCTTCTAATCATGAATTGACCATTCAAGTATATTCACCTTTAAATATTCAATATAGTGGTGATGAATCCGAATTGCGCCGAATTTCCTTGTCCCCTGAAAAACCCAAAATAGTAGTTGATTTAGCTAGTGAAAATTTTGAATTTATTAACTATTTAAAACGGGCAGAACAAATTTCAAAATTCTTACGAAAAAATAACGTTGGTAATGTTGATAAACGGCGCGAACAGATTATTTCTAGTAAAGGCCAAGAGCGTGTTCAAATTTTAGATTCAGTGAAAAATTTAATAGTTAATGCGTTAGAAGAGAGTGACATTTATGTTAATGGAGAAAAGCTAGATCATAATAAAGATTTTGCTAATACTTTATTACAAGCTCAACAAATGCTAGTAGATGACACTTATCGACAGCTTTCTTACATTAATGTTGCAAAAAATGAAAAAGACATCATTCATTTATTTGATTCTAAAGAATTGATTGTTGATAACGATAATGCTCAGGCAGTTAGAACAGTTTTAGATAAGATTATTGAAATTGCTGGCTTTGAAGGTAAAGTCTCTTTGCGGAGCATTATCAGTAAATTTGAAAAGATTCCTTATCATTATACAAATGAAGATATAGCTTGGATTATAGCTAAATGTTTTTTTAATGGTGATTTGCGAGTTGAAGTCAATGGCGATAAGCTGACTTTAAAAAAGGCACATGATGCCCCCCAGAATGTTGTGGGTTACTTTACTAAAAAACAATATCTGGATAAAATAACTTTCCAACCTAAAAAAGAAATACCAATTAAACAGATTAAAGCTGCCAAAGACTTTGCTGCTGAAATATTGGGTAAAAAATATATAGTCCGTGAAGAGTCTGATCCGGAAAAAATTCTTAGTAGCATTGATCAAGAAATTGATAAGACAATTAAGCAGTTGGAGAGTTATACTAAACAAAAAGATTTTCCTGGAGATCAATACTTAGCTACAGGTATTAAATTATTAACAAAATTAAAACAAGCTATTAGTCAGGACAGTTTTTACGACCAAATTGCTTCAATGCTGGAACAATTATATGACTGGAAAGATACGATGGAAGATCGTGGCCTTGATGATTTTTATCATAATCAAAATAGTCAAGAAATTTGGCATAGTGCCTTACGTGATTTGGATAAATACGAGCCTATTAAAGTTGCTGCAAATAATAATAGCGAATTAGAAGCTACAGTTAAACAAGAACGTGAATTAATTAACCAAGATAATCCTAAAAATAGTGTTCCTTCTTTAAAATTACTACATGAAAAGTTTATCAAATTGTTTAATAATTTTGCAGATCAAAAATTGGACGACTTCAAACAATTATGTATGCAACAACAGCAATTGTTGCAAACCCAATTGGAGCAAGCTAAGCTAGATCCAAGTACTCATGGAGAATTAGAAAAAAGAATTATTTCTAAAATTCAGAATAAACAAACAGAAATAGAAGAAAAGTCTAATAATGATCTCAACATAATTGTTTGGGGAAGTGAAGCTGTTAGAAACATTGGAAAATCCTTCAGTCATGAGATTGAAAATAAAGTACAAGAGTATGAACAGAAAAACAAGGTCACTGTAAAGACACATGAGAACACAATTAATAAAAAAGAAGATATATATACTTCTATTTCACTTTTAGCAACAGAGATAGTTGGAAGTCACAATATTGAAGTTAAAAGTGATGCTGACATTGACAATTTGACGAACAAGATAAAGGAAACATTAAAGAAGAAATTAAAGGGATCAAATAAGATAATTATTACCCGATAATGAGGAAAACAAATGTTGGATAAAAATGCTATAAAAAAGTTTGCAATACAAGCAAGACGCGATTTAATTGATCAAATTATAATTGAAGCTAACCTTTTAGGGATTGACGAAAATGGTGTAGCAGATGAGTTGCCTAGTTCAACTAATGAAATAAAATTTTATAAAGATGAACATAATGTCGGCATTACGGGCGACAAGATTGTTTGGCGTGATAAATTGGTGAAACGCTTAAATGAATATGCTCAAAAAACTGATTGGCAAACTGCATTTAAAGATATTGTTGAAGAAGCAGCTTATACTTGGTTTAATCGGATAATTGCTGTGCGTTTTATGGAAGTGAATGACTATTTGCCTAGTCGTGTACGTGTACTTTCAAGTGAAGAAGGGCGAAATGAGCCAGATATAATTTATTACGCTGAAGATGTAGATTTGCAAGCAGAATTAAATATTCATGATGAAAGTGACTTGGAATTAATCTATCAAGCTAAGAGCAGCGAATTGGGTAGTGATTTAGATAAGATGTATCAAATGTTGTTTTTTAAGCAAGTTGATGCTCTTAATAAAATTCTTCCAGGATTATTTGAACTAACTTCCGATTATCTGAAATTATTGTTCACACCCAGATATAATACCGGTGTCATCAAAAACTTAATTGACCAAATTCCGGAACGTTTTTTTGATGTGCAGCAAGAAGGTCAAGTGGAAATTATTGGCTGGCTGTATCAATTTTATAACACGGAACCTAAAGACGAAGTTATTAGTTTAGCAAAATCTCATAAATATCGCCAAAGCCAAATAGCCAGTGCTACTCAAATCTTTACTCCTGATTGGATTGTTCAATACATGGTGCAAAATTCTTTGGGTAAATATTGGATTCATCATTTGTTAGCCTCTGGAGACTCCCGAAGTGAAAGGGAAATTGCTCAATCTTTTCAATGGAAATACTACATGGAGGACGCCTCACAACCTGAAAAAACTAGTATTTTAATAAAAAGTATTGATCAGTCTATTGCTGATTTATCAATTCAAAAAATTAAACTTATTGATCCAGCAATGGGATCAGGGCATATCCTGGTCTATGCTTTCGATCTGTTAATACAGATATATAAATCAGAAGGATACTCTAACAGTGAATCTGTAAAAAATATTTTAAAAAATAATCTTTATGGATTGGATATTGATTATCGTGCTTATCAATTGTCGTATTTTGCTATCATGATGAAAGCTAGGAGTTATTACAGAAATATTTTCAAAAAGACTAATACTATTAATCTATTTAATATTACTAGCACATCGCAAAACTTAATTTCTTATGATGATATTCTTTCTAGTTATTTAGATTCGGAACAATATAACGAAACTAAAAAAATATTAATGCTATTCAATAATAATTCATCGCTAGGTTCGTTAATAATTGCTGATGATATTAATTTAGAATTAATAAAAGATAGCATTAATATCTTAGAAAAAGGTCAAAAAGACCAACTTTCATTTGAAGCAATATATTTAATTTCTTTAATAAAAAAATACTATAAAATTGCTAAAATTTTAAAAACTAAATTTGATATTATTATTGCTAACCCACCATATATGGGATCAGCAAGAATGAATGAAGAATTAACAAAATTTGCTAAGAAAAATTTTCCTAATTCAAAGTCTGATTTATTTTCAATGTTTTTAGAAAAATGGAGTAGCTATCTATTACCTGGTGGATATAATTCTATGGTAACTATGCAATCATGGATGTTTTTATCTAGTTTTGAAAAAATGAGAATTTCATTATTAAATAATTATACGATTTCTAACCTAATGCATATGGAAAACAATGTCATGGGAATCGCTTTTGGCACAGCAGTTACTATTTTAAGGAATATTAAGACATTAAACTTTATTGGAACTTACCATCAAATAAAAACTAAAGATGTAGCTAATAGTGTTCCTAGCAATTTACCTATTCAAGGAAACCGATATAATCGTTCAAATCAAGCGAATTTTGCGAAAATTCCTGGCAGTCCGATCGCCTATTGGGCTAGTGCCAATTTAATTCATGATTTTGAAATAGGAACCAAAATGGAAGATGTTGTGGATGCACGAGTTGGGCTACAAACTGGTGATAATAACAAATTTTTACGTCAATGGTTTGAAGTGGCACATTGTAAAATAAAATTTGATGCTGTAAATAGATTAGACGCATTACAGTCAAAACAGAAATGGTTTCCACATAATAAGGGGGGTGAATATAGAAAGTGGTACGGAAATTATGATTATATTGTTAATTGGGAAAATGATGGATATGATATTAGAAATTTCAAATGGCCTAATGGTAGAAATAGGGCGGTTGTTAGAAATGAAAAATATTACTTTCGTGAAGCTATAACATGGTCTGACGTGACTAGCGGAAATTTTTCTATTAGATATAGAAATTTAGGGAGTATACATGATGTAACAGGGATGTGTGCATTTACATTTGACATTCAAGATAAAAAATTGCTTTTTAATATTTTAGGATTATTAAACTCAAGTGTAGGTAATTATATACTTAATTTAATTAATCCGACTATACACCTACCAGTTGGTAGTCTTAAAAAGTTCCCTTTATTGAAAAATAATGAATTAGACATATTAGAAACAATTAACTTTAATATCAATATATCTAAAACTGACTGGGATTCTTTTGAAACTTCTTGGGATTTTAAATGTCATCCATTTTTGAATCATATCGCTGAACATAATTTATCACCTCCTTAATTTATGGTATTCTGAAAAGTATTGTGCCAAATTTGTGCAAAATAATTCAATATTTGAACTAAATGGAGTGTATTTATGGTTAGTTATCAAAAAAGAGGAAAAGTATGGCAATATGAAATATCTTATAAAGATGTTGATGGCAAGTACAAAAAGTATCGAAAATCAGGTTTTAAACTCAAATCTGAAGCAGTTTTGGCCGCTTCAGAAGTACAAGCAACTCAACCCCTATTCTCAAGTTATAATGTTGCTAACCAAACCTTAGCATCATATTTTGACCATTGGATAATGCTATATAAACAAAATTATGTTTCCAACATTACTTTTATGAAATATCAAAACACAGCCAAGCATATCCACAAATATTTTGGTAATCTTAGACTAAAAGACCTGAATAAAGATATTTATCAAGAATGCTTAAATAATTTTGCTAAAACACATGCCAAAAGAACAGTATCCTGCTTTCATAAACACATTCGTGCTGCTTTATTGGATGCCATTGATGAAGGAATTATTACTAAAGATCCAACTAGAAAGGCAGTGGTTACTGGCAAAGATTATCAGCCAGCACAAAAATTCTTAAATTATACAGATTGGCAAAAATTGATTAATAACTTAAATTGTAATCACACTGGTGAATTAATGATCTATTTAGCCGCATTAACAGGAATGCGCTATGGTGAAATTGCAGGCTTAACACCTAATAATATCAATATGATCGATGGCTATATCAATATCAATCGTACCTGGGATTATAAATATCGTACTGGATTTAAAGATACTAAAAATAAATCTTCTCGACGTAAAATCCCTATTGACAATCACACTTTGCACCTATTAGAAAATTATATTAAAACTAAAAATATTCAAGCAGATGACTTAATTTTCAAGCATCACGGTAAAATTTACTATAGTGCTCAAATTAATAATCTTCTAACTAATAAATTGAATGCACTCTATTTACCGCGCATTACTTTTCATGGACTAAGACATACCCATGCCTCTATTTTATTGTATAAGGGAGTAAGTGTCCTCTCCGTGTCCAAAAGGCTTGGGCACAGCAATACAACCACTACGCAATCCACTTATCTACACATAATTAAAGAACTAGAAGCCAAAGATAATGATAAAATTATTACAATTTTAGATAAATCTTTTTAAACAAAATTTTTGGCACTTTTGTTGGCACAAAAAAGATCCTTCACTTAATTCCTATATGAATTAAGGAGGATCTTTTTTTATCTAATAGCTGTAAGGATTTTAGTATCAGCCTGAATTTTTTGATGATTTATGACTACGCCATCATCTAAATCAATCGCAATACTTTGATTAGCCACATGCTGTAAAATTGGATCAAATTTTATGATCTCTGCAACTTGTTTCTTCAATTTGGTTATTTCTTTATTGAGTAACTTAATTTGCTTCTTATCGGTTTCAATTTGCATCTGCTCCTGACGCATTTTGATTGTATTCTCATAGTATTCTTGAAGATTGTGCAAATAACTAGAACGAAACATTGCCAATGTATCTTGATTGTAACGATGTAAATAAAATAGTGCCTTAAATCCTTGATTACGTCCACTATTTAGTTCCCAGTAAATTGGTCTTTTTTGATAAATTTTTAAATGATCCTTTTTAAAGAAATCATTTAAAAAATATTGTCGAATAATATCAGTAGCTTCTACGCCCTTCGCAAATTTCTTAGACTCCAGTGTGTTAGCAATAAAATCTAAATTCTGATATAAACTCTCTTTACCAAAGATAACAGTTAGGAACTCTTCTAAACGCTGAATAATATCACGTTGGTCATGGAAATAATTGGCATCTGTTAAAACAATTACGTTATCTTCATTAGGCATAAAAGTTTGATATTTAGCATCATCCCACTCACCACCTGCATAAGCTAGGCCTTCATTATCAAGAGAATAACGTCCAAAAACACACCCGATAAAATAAGAAAGAAAAGATTTTACATCACGAATTTGATCAGCTTTACGTACAGATACATCTTTGTCTTCTTCTTCAGGAGTTAATTCATCTTGCAAACCATAAAGATCAATAAAAATACGATTTAATTCTTCTTCGTTAGACTTTAATTGATTAAATCGCTCTAATGCTTCATTTTCCCATTGCTTATAAGCAGCTTCTAAAGTCCAATTTTGTTTATGTTCAGCGATATGATTTAAAAATGGATGATATTTAAAATCCCAAGAAGTTTCAAAAGAATCCCAGTCGGTTTTAGATATATTGATATTAAAGTTAATTGTTTCTAAT
>NZ_SCHP01000029.1 GCF_013607485.1 Bombilactobacillus bombi | reverse complement strand
GCCAAGATCGTGCTACTGAAGATATTAGTGTCGCTTGGGACCAGCAATTAAATGGCTGGCTGTCCGAATTTGCTCCTGATATCATGTTTTATATGGCAGTTCCAGAAACTGCTAAAAGTTTATATCGTCAGCGTAAACGTTGGGCTAAGGGAGGCAGTGAAGTCTGGTTAACTAACTTTCCTAAAATTGTTAAACATCCCCTGCAAAATATTGGACGTACCCTAATGTTTATTGACCAAACTTTTAGTATTTTATGGTCATTTTTCTTTTGGATATCGACGGTTATCTTTTTGTACTTGTTTTTAAAATATCTTGGTACCGCTCAATGGGGAGCTTTAACCCACCTCTTAACCTTATCCTTAGTCTTTATCGGTTTTGAAATGGTTGCTGGAGCTTTGCAGCTAACTGCTGCTTTGCTGATTGACGACCGCGGTCAAAAATTGCCGTATATCCTTTTTGCACCATTATATATGCTGTGGTGGTGGATTATGAATGCCCTAACGATTGTAACTACTTTCATTCCCGCAATTAGAACTATTAAAGGCCACGGAACCGGTACCTGGGTCAGTCCCCAGCGTCAGCATTCTTAAGGTTATTCTGCCTGCGAAATATCGGCGTTAATGTTGTCTTTGGTAAAGTCATGTTGCATAAAATCGGAGTTGTCGATTGGTAAATGCTGTTGCAAAGTATCAAAAATCTGCACTTGAACTTGACCAGTTGTTAAAACAAAGTCTAATACATGTCCGCCAATTGTTGTTTTATCGGCGGCCAAAAAATGACTATGATACCCCGCTACTGCTGCTCCATGAAATAGCTGGGGTGAGTAATAGCTTAATAAAGTACCCTGAACATTATTAGCTTGAAATTCTCGCTGTTGTTGTGCCGTTGCTAATAAAGTGGCATAGGGTGGCTGTGATTTTGCAGCTGCGCGCGTATGCATTTTGGCAAAAGTCCCCGTGATTTTAACTGAATAAAAGGTATTAGGTGCCTTAATTAAGTCACTTAATTGGTGATAAGTTTGCTCTTGATTAAGCTCATTAAAAGTCGCCAAAGAACGATAATTGGCAAAATGAACATTAGCAAATGGCACTGTAAAATCTGGTGTAACTTGTTGAATATGGCCGGTACTTTGTACTTGATACACTATTCCATCTAAAATTATCAACTCACCGTCTAAGCCTTCACCAGTTCCAATACCAGTATCACCATGCTCTAAGAGCTCTTTAATGGTCAACGTTCCTGTCAATAAACCCGGAACTAATAAAGCCAAGGTTCCATGCTGAAACAAAGTTTGTGTCATAATCTGCCTCTTTTTAATAAAATTGATCGCGCAATAAGTCACGACTTAATTCTTGATTATGCGAATAATCCACTGGAATTGCCACAACTACGGGCCCTGTCTGAGCAAAAGCTTGGTCTAATACCGCTTGTAAGTCATGCTGTGCATCAACTTGTAAACCAACAGCACCAAAACTTTGAGCATATTTTACAAAATCGACCGGACCGAATTTAACACCTGCATCTTGGCCATATTTTGTCTGCTCTTGAAAGCGGACCATATCATAATAGCCATCAACCCAGATTAATTGGACGATATTTGCTTGCAGTCGAACAGCTGTTTCTAGTTCTTGACCGGAAAACAGGAAGCCGCCATCGCCCGCCACAGAAACAATTTTTTTATGAGGATATAATAATGATGCGGCAATGGCCCAGGGCAAAGCCACGCCTAAGGTTTGCATACCATTACTAAATAATAAATGCCGGGGCTGATAACTCCGAAAATGGCGGGCCATCCAAATATAATGACTCCCAACATCTACGGTAACTATCATCTGATCGTCAACGTGTTGCTGGAGTTTTTGCACAATTTCTAAGGGGTGTAAACCGGCAGCAGAACTTTTTGCAGGCGGAATATTCTTTTGATCAAACTCTACCTTAAGTGCCTGTAATTTTTGTTGAGTAGCAGCAGACAACTGATATTTTTCAGGGAATAACTCGGCCAAAGCAGCCAGTGTATCAGCTAGGTTCCCTTGTAAAACTAGCTCAGGCTGATATTCTTGCGTTAACTCAGGAGCCACACTATCAAGATTGATAATCTTGCCAGTTCGGGACTGGTTCCAATTACGTGCTTCATATTCAATAGGATCATATCCGATAGTAATTACCAAATCAGCTTGTTTTAAGAGCATATCCCCAGTCTGGTTGTGAAATAATCCTACCCGACCAAAGAAGAGCTGCTCCAAATCTCGAGAGATAATTCCGGCACCTTGAAAAGTTTCTACAACTGGTAAAGGAACTTTTTGTAAAAAATCCCTTAAAGCCTGTGTGGCTCCTTGTTCACTAGCCCGCATTCCTGCTAGTATTACGGGCAATTGAGCCTGTTTAATCTGCTCAGCAAAATCTGCCAACTGAGCTTTAGCAGGAATACCTTGGGCCATAGGAGGATTCTTTTGCATGATGGAGCGATCAACATCTGCATTGATAACATCTTGCGGAATCGACATAAATACCGCGCCACTTTTAGCATCCACTGCTGCTTGATATGCATTTGCAAAAGCTTCTGATAAGTTATTAGGGTCTTGGACTTCCACGCTGTATTTAGTAACTGGCTGTAATATCTCTTGATTAGGGATACTTTGATGAGTTAGCCGTGCTAAATCATCACGCTGAACCTGCCCGCCAATAGCAATTAAGGGATCCCCTTCAGCTGTAGCAGTTACTAAGCCGGTGGTTAAGTTAGCAACTCCCGGGCCAGAAGTAACCAAGACTACTCCTGGCTGACCGCTTAAACGGCCAATTGCCGCTGCCATAAAAGCAGCATTTTGTTCATGACGTGTAATAATTAATTGCGGCTTGTCGGGATTAGGATTATGTTCTAATTCTTCGAACAAGCGATCAATCTTAGCTCCAGGTATGCCAAAAACATACTTGATTTGATACTTAATCATTGTTTCTACAAGGGCTTGAGCACCCGATTTGGTTGTCATTTAATCATTCCTTTTATGAAAATTGTGCTACTATTTGCATTATACAGAATACTGAAAGTTATAAGGGGTGTCAATTATTAACTCTTTATTATATCAAGCATTTACAGTACAATAATAGGTGGTGTCTCGTACTTTATATAATTAAACAAGAGGGTTAAAACATGGCCGTAATTAAGAACATCTTTACTGATAAAATGCTCTGGATTGCTGCAATAGCTGCATTATTGTCCACAGGAATCAGCAAACCTGAGCTGGCCGATATCAATTTTCATACCATTTTTTCATTGTTGTCGATGATGGTTTTGATTCAAATATTCGAAAATATTGGTTTACTACAGTATCTATCAACAACTTTTACTGCTAAAGCCAAGAATACTCGTCAATTAATGATTATGCTGGTTATACTAACCTTTTTTGGTGCCATGTTAGTAACCAATGATGTGGCTATCTTAATTATCGTGCCCTTGTTTTTTAAGATTGCCAAAAAAATCACCGCTAATCATATCTTTACTGTTACCATGATTGCTGCTGCCGCTAATATTGGCAGTGCTTTTACTCCCTTTGGTAATACCCACAACTTGTTTTTATTATCACATTATAATTTAAACGTTATTAATTTTTTTAAAGTCTCTGCGCCTTATGCTCTTATTGGTTTAGCGATTTTAATCTTAATCGCAGCTGTTTTTACTAAATCTCAACCGATAGCGGTAGAAATTAGTCATTTTAGCGTTCACATTCCTGCTTTAATTATTGCTTTAATCTTAACTGCCCTAGTATTTTTAGGTATTTTTAAAGTCATACCCATTGCAATTGCTGCTATTGCTACAGTAGTTATTGCTGCTTTAATGAATCGGCAAATTTTATTGCATGTTGATTATGCAACGATTTTAGTTTTTGTCTGTTTCTTTGTGGCAGTTGGTAATCTGAGTCGTTCTGCTGATATTGCCGCCTTACTAAAAGTCCTGGAAGCAAATAAGTATGCAACATACTTTTCAGCTATTGGTTTTAGCCAGTTTATGAGCAATGTACCAGCAACCATTTTAGTGGCTAAATTCACTACTAATATTGGAGCTGTTTTTTTGGGTTCTAATATTGGGGGAATTGGAACTCCCATTGCCTCAATGGCTAACTTACTAGCTTATAAACAATTTTCTTTTTTTACAGAGAAACATGAATCTAATAAATATTTAGTTCAATCATTCATTTTTAATGTTATTTTATTAGTTGTATTAAGTGTGATTGGCTGGTTCTTAATCTAAAAACTAAAAGGGCCCAGGATAATGTGTTATCCTGGGCCCCATTTTTTATATGTTTAATTTTAAAAATTGCTAATTGAAGTTTTTCGATATTGTTCATTGCCAATACCAAGCTGCTAAATGTATTAATATTTCTTATAATAAACAAATAGCTCAAAAATATTTTAAAAAGTTTTTTAGTACCAATTAGGCTTATCACCATCAGTATGTGGCTTGTTCACACCAATTGAGGCTTTGCTATATTGATCCGGATTTAAAATAATATCGGTTACTACACTGGCAATACTCTTTCTAGATACTTCTGTACCCTTAAACGGCTCGCCTTTTTGTGTAACTTCATAATCAACTTCATCTGAATCTTGCAGCCAAGCGGGCCGAATAATTGTATAATCTAAATTACTATTCTCTATCACTTGAGCAGCTGCCTTATAAGTGGGTAAATAACTAGCTCCAAGCATGCGATTATTCCACTTTCCAAACTTACCTGGTACTTCATCATAAATTCCCAAAGTAGAAATCCAAATCAACCGTTTAACCTGCTCTTGCTCCATAACCGTGACTAGTTGACGAGCTTGTTGTTCGATATTATCCCCAGCTAAGTTAGCATAAACCACATCCTGACCATGTACAGCCTGACTTAAAGCTGCCTCATCTAATACATCGGCTTGGATCACCTTGCCCCAAGACTTGTTTGTTGCTGCTAATTTTTTAGGGTGTCTTAAGTACAAGGTTAAATTGAGATCAGAATGCTGATGTAACATAGTCTCTGCCAATTGCGCAATCTTACCACTTGCTCCTAGAATTAATACATTTTTCATATTCATAGCCTCCCTTGACTAGTTCTTACTCTAGTTGCCGGTGGCTATTTTAGCAAATAAAAACACTTATTAAAATTAAACAATATTGGCTATTTCTATAATTTTTAAGACGTATAGATATCTTTATTATTCAAAGATGACAGCTTCTCACGCCCACAATAACACCATAATTACTTGTATAAATTTTAATTAGTTAAGAACAAAAAAGGTATTGGAACCTTTATCAGTTCCAACACCTCTTTATTAAAATCAACAGTGAAAATCGCGCTTATCCTCACCTAAAATTTATTAAACTTTAGTGGAATGCCTGTTTATCCCTATATATTATTGCTGACGATAATCTGATTCCATTTGACGCTTCATCTTCTTAAAACGGCGTTTTCGAAACCAGCCCATCAAAAATCCTGAAGCATGATTATTGGCATTGACTGTGGCAGTTTTACCTTGCAGTTTTTCTTCATAGGTAAACTGCATATGCTGCTCATCAATTGCCGCCACATTATAAGACACAATATAATCATTACGACCCGTTTGCATATGATAGGCATATTGCTGGTTCGGTTGATAGCCGGTTATCGTCATGGTGCTAACAACACCATTAGCATGCTTTCTTTTGAAAGTAAAACCTCTCAGTTGATTGGGATTAAGCTTTTTACCAGTTTGTTGTTCAATATCATACAATGATGATTCAATAATCCTTTGAAAAAAGTATTCCACAGGAACTGCAACATTCATGGTCAGTTTCACTTTTTATCATGATCCTTTCCTTGTTTCTTACTATCTTTAAAGAAGCTCACTGCGCCACTAATAACTATCACAATTCCAGCAATCATAAACGTATAGTAGAACATGGGCGAATAAGAATTAAATAAAGGACTCAGCATAATAATTAAGAAACCGCCACTTATTGCCACTAAATCTCTTTTAAGTTGTGAACTCATAAATTTTATTCCTGATTTAATTTAGCTGGGTCAACCTTATTAGCTGCCTTAACAAATGGTACATAAATCAAGAATCCAATGATGGCATTTACTAATTGTAAAATTGGCGCCCGCCAGTCTAATGTAGCAAAAATTGAATTAATAAAGATTGGCATGGACCAGACATACTGAACTTTAATCGGTGCAACCCATCCAGCTGCCAAAACAAAGTAAGCAATAGTAATCATCACTACTGGAGCAATAACGAATGGAATGAAATAAATCGGATCCAAAACAATTGGCAAACCAAACATTACAGGTTCATTAATGTTGAAAAATCCGGGAGCAATCGCCATTTTGGCAACTGCACGCTGATCGTCACGCGTACTAAACATTAATATTGCAATCAAAAGTAGTAATGTGGAACCAGCACCACCAATCCAAGCATATAAGTCAAAGGCATTACGAGTCCAGAAATATGGCAATGCTTGATGGTGATTGAAAGCACTAATATTAGTTAATTGTGCTGTCAACCAAATAGAGTCTAATACGGGGCCCAAAACGTTGGTTCCGTGAATACCGAAGAACCAAAATACTTGAACTAAAACTGTCATTAATAATACTGCTCCATATCCTTGCGACAAATGCAGCAAGGGAGTTTGGATTGTATTAGAAATAATTTCAATAACAGTGGACTTACTCATCGTATTAACTGCCCAAGTAATAATTCCACTTACATACAAAGAACCAATAGCCGGAATAATTCCTGTAAAGGCATTGGCAATTGCCGGTGGTACTGAATCAGGCATTTTGATAGTAATATTTTTATGAATTAGCCAAATATAAATTGAAGTTGCTAATCCACCTAAAATCATAATAGTGAAGAAACCATTAGCACCAAAGTAAGCATTGAAATTGAAGAAGCCAGGTGTGGAAATAGTTTTACCACTTACCACAGATCCAGCATCAGTTAAGGTCTTAACATCAGCCGTTGATAAAGCTTTCTTCAAGGTAATGATACTATTTTGTGGCAAAGCCATGATAAAAGTACCTAAACCAACAATTCCACCAGTAATCGGCTCTGCCTTATACTGAATTGAGAGATGATAGCCAAAGGTAAATGAAAAGATTAAGGCCAAAATAGCCATTGAACCTGTCCATACTTGAACATTAATATTTACGATTGGCTGCATAGCTTTAACAAATCCCATCCAGCCAAATCGTGTTGGGATATCACGCACAATCGCATTCAATACTGACGCCACAGAACCTACCATTGTAGCTGGCATCATTGCGATAAAGGCGTCACGTAAAGCAACTAACCATTTAATAGATCCGATCTTGGCAGCAACTGGAACTAAATGTTTGTTGAGCCAATTAATGAAAGCATTCATTCTATCTCACTCCTTATATTTGTACCAAAATAATCTCAGTCAACCAATTGGTATATTCCAATTATATAATGGATATATGGTAAAATCAATCGCTTTCACGTAATTAGTAATATTTTATTCAATTAGACATTGTTTTAACTCAAAACTGCGCGTTGTCTGCTGGAATTGATCCCAGAATTGTAAATAATAAGCCTGCAAGGCCTGATGCTCAAAGCCCAAATCTAAAGGTCCCCCATACAAATGGTCCCCTACTAAAGGATGGCCTAAATATTTAAAATGTACACGAATTTGATGAGTCCGTCCGGTATGCAATTTTACTTTGACTAAAGTCGTCTGCTCTAAGCGCTCTAAGACCCAATATTCCGTTCGAGCAGCCTGCCCGTTTGAAAGTACTTGATGGGCAATCGAATTCTCTGGACGGCCAATAGGCTGATCAATTATGCCATGATCCGCAGTTAAATTTCCAGATACCAAAGCATAATATAATTTTTGAATTTGATGTTGAGCAATCTGCTGATTAGCCCAAATATTAGCCAAACGATGCTTTGCAATTAGCATTAATCCTTGGGTATCACGATCTAAGCGCGTAATAATATGCGGTACCATATTTTGTTCATGCTGTTTTTCCCAGTGGCCTTTGACCCGATTAACTACAGTATCCGTACGGTTACTAGGACCGGGTACCGAAGAAAGATATGCGGGTTTGTCAATGACTAACCAATTATTATCTTCATAAATAATCTTCAATGGTGCAAAACTAGTAGCTACTTGGGGATCATCTGCTTCAGCCGGCAATGTGATTTGCACTTGATCGTGAAAATTGATTACAGCTGCGGCAGTTGTTAATTGTCCATTAACCATAAAGTTATCCGGCCAATGTTTAAGTTGACTATATAGACGATGGCTGATTCCTTGTTTTAACAAAAAACTTTTTAAGGGTTGGGACGTGGATTCTTCATTAATAAATGTAAATTGCATGAGGCACCTACTTTATTTTTAATAGATTAATTTAAACAATTTTGTTTGGCAGCATCAGCTTATTCCTATAAAATAAAGTCAAAGAACAATAAGGAAGTGACAAACGTGCACAAACAAATTTATCTAGCTGGTGGGTTTTTTAATCCTAAGCAAAATCATCTTGTTGATGTAATTGAAGCAGCTTTAAAAAAGAACCCCACTGTGGGCTATATCCATAGTCCACGCGATCATCAATACAAAAATGTCAGTGAAAATCATGATCCCGAAAATATTTTTGGCAGTTATGAGTGGGCTAATGAAACTTACAATAACGACCTAACCGCTATGCACCTCGCAGACGTTGGAGTGGTAGCGTGGGACAATGTTAACCCTGATACGGGTACCGCGTGGGAAATGGGCTATCTGACTGCCATTCATAAGCCAGTTGTCATGGTCTGTGAAGATGAAGTACAGACAACAGGCATTAATTTAATGCTGATAAAAGGCATTAAAGCATATTTAAAGTCAGCTGTAGAGTTAGAAAAGTTTGATTTTAATGTCATTGAAACAAAATTATATGACGGTAAAATTATTTAAACAGGAGGATGGAAAATGACAGTTCCCAAAATAACTTTAAATAACAATGTTCAAATTCCTCAATTAGGAATGGGTGTCTTTAAAATGCAGGACCATAAGCAGTTTATTCAAGCCTTTCAATGGGCTATCGAAATTGGTTATCGCCATTTTGATACTGCTGCAATTTACGGCAACGAAAAATGGCTGGGAGAAGCTATCAAAAAGGCTGGTATCAAGCGTGAGGAACTCTTTATTACTTCTAAACTGTGGCCAGCAGAATTTGATAATCCACAAAAGGCTTACGAGAATTCATTAAAACGGCTTGGTTTAGATTATCTAGACTTATATCTAATTCATTGGCCGGCACCAGACTATGAACAAGCATGGCAAGCTATGGAACAATTATATCAAGACCACGCCGTACGTGCGATTGGTGTTTCGAATTTTATGATTAAACATTTAGAAAAATTACAGCAGCAAGCCCAGATTATGCCCGCTGTTGACCAAGTTGAATTGCACCCTTATCTACAGAGGCCCAAATTACTAGCATATTTGCAGGATAATGATATTGCTGTGGAAGCTTGGGGTCCTTTAGGTCAAGGGATTAATGGTGTATTTGCCGAACCAATTTTGCAAAATTTGGCCCAAAAATATCATAAAAGTGTAGCCCAAGTTATTTTACGCTGGCATTTGCAACGCCATGCTATTATTTTTCCTAAGTCGATTCATCAAGAACGACTGCAGCAAAACTTTGATATTTTTGACTTTGAACTCAGTACGGATGATATGAATGCTATCAGCACTCTAGATAAGAATCAGCCTAACGGCTCGGATCCTAACGATGATGAACACTTAGCCCAAACTAAGTTGCGGCCAGTTATTAACTAAATTAATAAGCACTCAATTATTATTAAGTACTTGATATTGCACATAATGGCTGTCAGTATAATTATTTTAAAATTATACGCTAGATGTCGTTAATTGTATAAATATTAAACATTAATAACTTTTAGACTTAAATTTTAAGTTGAAATAAGGACTTAAGAAAATAGTTTTCCTAAAAGTTTATTTAAATAATTATTGGTAGTCTCTTGCTTATTAGCAGTAAGCACAATTTATTCCTAATTAATATATGAAAATACTATTCATAAAAGAAAATAAATACTGTATTTTAATTTAAAATATATACTATTGTTAGACTGGAGAAATGATTATTAACGATAGAAGGACTTATACTGATAAACGCTGGAAAGGTAATCCAAATGAGTTAATACCTTATGGGAATTATGTACCTACTCCTGAGCAACAAAAAGCACATGATGATTTTATGAAGCAATTTCTTAAAATACAAAAATTAAAAAAGCAAACAAGAACATAAAGGAATAATAAAACGCCCTAGAAAAATGAAGTGCCTCATAATTGTTAGACAAATACTAACGATTGTGAGGCACTTTTTATGACCAAATATTCTCTGGAATTAAAAATTAAAATTGAAGTAAGATGCGGGGGGTCTTCTACTAATTATTTTGTCTTACTTCTAAAACCCAGATGTCGATTATATCAATTCACTTTTAGGTCTTCTACTAATTATTTTGTCTTACTTCTAAAACATATCCTTTGGAGTATCGATGTATATATGTGGTCTTCTACTAATTATTTTGTCTTACTTCTAAAACGTAGTCCATACAACCCATTTAAAACTACTTGGTCTTCTACTAATTATTTTGTCTTACTTCTAAAACTTATTTTACGTTATAACCATATTTTGACTTGGTCTTCTACTAATTATTTTGTCTTACTTCTAAAACTCAGTAATTTTACAAGGGGACAACGGGGGCGGTCTTCTACTAATTATTTTGTCTTACTTCTAAAACCGTTGGCGTTGTGTTTGTCAATTTATTTTTGGTCTTCTACTAATTATTTTGTCTTACTTCTAAAACCAATAGTTGCATTTTTAAGTAAAGCAGAAAGGTCTTCTACTAATTATTTTGTCTTACTTCTAAAACTTACGTGGGGTGATTGAAATTGGACTCAATGGTCTTCTACTAATTATTTTGTCTTACTTCTAAAACGGAGTTGATGGCATGTTTTTAATCGATGAAGGTCTTCTACTAATTATTTTGTCTTACTTCTAAAACAAAGAAAGGAGGCGAAAGTATGACTCAAAGGGTCTTCTACTAATTATTTTGTCTTACTTCTAAAACAAATAGTCGTTGGCGATAGCTTTTGAATTAGGTCTTCTACTAATTATTTTGTCTTACTTCTAAAACTACTTATAAATTGATAGATAAAGGGGAAAGGGTCTTCTACTAATTATTTTGTCTTACTTCTAAAACGCTGATTTAAGTTTGGTTAGTCGTGGAGTAGGTCTTCTACTAATTATTTTGTCTTACTTCTAAAACTACCAGCTGGTGGTCGGCTGATTGATGTATGGTCTTCTACTAATTATTTTGTCTTACTTCTAAAACAACAGTTTCGGGCGTACTAGGCAACGATTAGGTCTTCTACTAATTATTTTGTCTTACTTCTAAAACCCAAACATGACTTTACCAAGTATAGAGAAAGGTCTTCTACTAATTATTTTGTCTTACTTCTAAAACATCATATAAATTGATAAAGGAGATCAAAACGGTCTTCTACTAATTATTTTGTCTTACTTCTAAAACCAATGGTCTGAAAGGCAATTTCACGATTTAGGTCTTCTACTAATTATTTTGTCTTACTTCTAAAACTCGCAAGTGGGCTATGCCCCGGAATACGCTGGTCTTCTACTAATTATTTTGTCTTACTTCTAAAACTTATGCAGTACTTGATTAGTAATGGTTATCGGTCTTCTACTAATTATTTTGTCTTACTTCTAAAACTTTTAAAAGTGATTAAAGCAAAATCCAATTGGTCTTCTACTAATTATTTTGTCTTACTTCTAAAACAGTGGTCGACATCATCATCCGTTAAATAATGGTCTTCTACTAATTATTTTGTCTTACTTCTAAAACATTTCTGTTATTAATTGAATATAAATCGTGGGTCTTCTACTAATTATTTTGTCTTACTTCTAAAACCTTATTTTTCTTTTTTAACTTTTTAACTGTGGTCTTCTACTAATTATTTTGTCTTACTTCTAAAACGCTAAAGCTAAAGAGCTGGAAGCAAGTAAAGGTCTTCTACTAATTATTTTGTCTTACTTCTAAAACAAGCATTGCGGGGGCTGTATTTTACGAATCGGTCTTCTACTAATTATTTTGTCTTACTTCTAAAACCCAGTTTTGCCCGTCCGAAACGTTCCGCGCGGTCTTCTACTAATTATTTTGTCTTACTTCTAAAACGACGTTATCACTGATAAAGACTTAGAAGCTGGTCTTCTACTAATTATTTTGTCTTACTTCTAAAACCAGCATTAACAGCTAACGTGATTGACTTGTGGTCTTCTACTAATTATTTTGTCTTACTTCTAAAACACCAGCTTAAAACTGGTAAGCGCTACAATGGGTCTTCTACTAATTATTTTGTCTTACTTCTAAAACGACTTGAATAGCTGGTGCTTGGTTCATCTCGGTCTTCTACTAATTATTTTGTCTTACTTCTAAAACTAAAATGTTAACGGGTACTAAAATAAAAATGGTCTTCTACTAATTATTTTGTCTTACTTCTAAAACATTAGTGAGTGGGCAAACTCTAGCCAAGTAGGTCTTCTACTAATTATTTTGTCTTACTTCTAAAACCTGGTCGGCGACCTCAAAAAGTTAAAAAACGGTCTTCTACTAATTATTTTGTCTTACTTCTAAAACCAACAAATTGACCGCCAACATCCGGCGTTAGGTCTTCTACTAATTATTTTGTCTTACTTCTAAAACATCGTCTTCAGTCAATTGCTTATCTACTTTGGTCTTCTACTAATTATTTTGTCTTACTTCTAAAACATATATGGTAACGGGTAGGCGGGTAAGCTGGGTCTTCTACTAATTATTTTGTCTTACTTCTAAAACTATAACCAGGCTACCAAGTTACCAGCTTACGGTCTTCTACTAATTATTTTGTCTTACTTCTAAAACGGTATAATGGTTTCAGCAAGTAAGAAAAAAGGTCTTCTACTAATTATTTTGTCTTACTTCTAAAACTAATATCCTTAAAGCTCTCACCGTTATATAGGTCTTCTACTAATTATTTTGTCTTACTTCTAAAACACTGATTACAGTTTACCGCGACCCGTTCTAGGTCTTCTACTAATTATTTTGTCTTACTTCTAAAACCTAAGAGTGCTTTAACCTTGTTGCCTGTTTGGTCTTCTACTAATTATTTTGTCTTACTTCTAAAACTCGATATCAGGAATCGACCAGCTACCTTTAGGTCTTCTACTAATTATTTTGTCTTACTTCTAAAACCAATTAAGATTGGTATCTCATCCCAATTATGGTCTTCTACTAATTATTTTGTCTTACTTCTAAAACACGTACCTATATAGCCCTAGTAGAACTGATGGTCTTCTACTAATTATTTTGTCTTACTTCTAAAACACTTTAGCCCAGCGAACAGGAAGCGGTGGCGGTCTTCTACTAATTATTTTGTCTTACTTCTAAAACACATAACTTCCGTGATAGTTAGGGATGATAGGTCTTCTACTAATTATTTTGTCTTACTTCTAAAACTCAAAAAAATAGATGGGAGATTTGAAAATGGGTCTTCTACTAATTATTTTGTCTTACTTCTAAAACACTGGTGATGAACATTCCTATAATTGGTCTGGTCTTCTACTAATTATTTTGTCTTACTTCTAAAACCTGATTGGAAAAATAGGTATCAATGGTATTGGTCTTCTACTAATTATTTTGTCTTACTTCTAAAACATATCGTGATGGCAAGTGCTCGTCCAATGAGGTCTTCTACTAATTATTTTGTCTTACTTCTAAAACACTGGAAAGTGGTTAATGGCGAGCTAGTCAGGTCTTCTACTAATTATTTTGTCTTACTTCTAAAACTATAGGTTAATGACTTGCTGGCATCAGCTGGGTCTTCTACTAATTATTTTGTCTTACTTCTAAAACGGCGCGAAAACGTGTTGATTATGATATTAAGGTCTTCTACTAATTATTTTGTCTTACTTCTAAAACCAATGCTACAACGTTCAAAAAGGCAACAGCGGTCTTCTACTAATTATTTTGTCTTACTTCTAAAACCAGAAATAAAAGCATTAGTGGCTACAATTGGGTCTTCTACTAATTATTTTGTCTTACTTCTAAAACCCATAGGGCTTACGCGCACGGCTTGTATGTGGTCTTCTACTAATTATTTTGTCTTACTTCTAAAACCGAACGATCCTTTCGGGCTTTCAACTACCAGGTCTTCTACTAATTATTTTGTCTTACTTCTAAAACTTAACAATGTGATAATCGATAATGATTATAGGTCTTCTACTAATTATTTTGTCTTACTTCTAAAACTTCGGAACAGCACGCTAAAAATGTTACATCGGTCTTCTACTAATTATTTTGTCTTACTTCTAAAACTGCCATTCAGCAGTATATGTGCCTTCAGTAGGTCTTCTACTAATTATTTTGTCTTACTTCTAAAACACGTGGAATGCAGGTTCAGCCTAGTTTTAAGGTCTTCTACTAATTATTTTGTCTTACTTCTAAAACTATACCCGCTTACCAGTTATCACGCTACCAGGTCTTCTACTAATTATTTTGTCTTACTTCTAAAACCAAGCCGATGTTTACAGCATCGGCTTTTCTGGTCTTCTACTAATTATTTTGTCTTACTTCTAAAACGTGGAATAGCCAACAAGATATGTGGAATAGGGTCTTCTACTAATTATTTTGTCTTACTTCTAAAACACCGCTCCATACTTGGTGATGTAACGTGTGGGTCTTCTACTAATTATTTTGTCTTACTTCTAAAACAAAAATCAGTAAGGGATGAAATAATACTACGGTCTTCTACTAATTATTTTGTCTTACTTCTAAAACTTGATATACCATTTGCCAAAACTGTTACCAGGTCTTCTACTAATTATTTTGTCTTACTTCTAAAACACAGTGATGAATTTGCCGATTTAGAAGTAGGGTCTTCTACTAATTATTTTGTCTTACTTCTAAAACTAGAAGCTGCACGTGAGTTGGAGCAAAAGAGGTCTTCTACTAATTATTTTGTCTTACTTCTAAAAC
>NZ_SCHP01000028.1 GCF_013607485.1 Bombilactobacillus bombi | reverse complement strand
TTGTTGCCCTTAGCTAGTAAATTGGGTAATGCCCAAAACAAAATTTGGGTGGGAGTATTGCTTTCTAGTTTGTTATTTGCTTTGACACATCTTGTTAATTTAACCCATCAAGCGCTGCTAATTACTTTGTTGCAGATATTATCAGCGTTTTCTATTGGCATCCTCTTATCAGCAATTTATTTAAGAACTGGCAGTATATTATTTTCCTTTTTAGTGCATGGGTCCCAAGACTTTATTGCTACATATACAAATGGTGGCACATCTATAAATAAGGTTACCAGTCTTGATCTATTGCCGGTAGTAATTTTTATTATTTCGGGTATCTGGATGTTAAGAAAATCGCAAAGAGTCAACATTAAGCAACCAATCAGAGAATAACGTAGGTATCAAAAAACGACCGTTGACGCGGTCGTTTTAAAATTGTTAATTATTTAATTGGTAAAACTTGTAATTCTTTTGTCGTGTGGGTAAAGGGTTCGTTGCCATTTTCGGTTAGGTAAATACAATCTTCAATCCGTACACCAGCAACACCTTGAATATAAATTCCAGGTTCAATTGAGAAGCACATGCCTGGCTTGAGTACCATATCATTACCTTCCATAATTGACGGAAACTCGTGAGTAGACGTACCAATACCGTGGCCTAGACGATGAATAAAGTATTCACCATATCCGGCATCTGTAATAATTTTGCGGGCAACACCATCTAATTGCGCAGCTGTAATCCCTGGTTTAGCAGCATCCATAGCTGCTAATTGAGCTTGAAGACAAACATCGTAGATTTCTTTTTGCTTAGCAGTGGGTTCACCAAAAGCGACTGTACGTGAAGCATCACTCATATAACCCTTGTTGACAGTTCCTAAGTCAAACAAAGTTAAGGCGTTAGATTGAATATTGACTTTTTCAGGTCCCCCATGCGGATCGGCTGCATTTACTCCAGATTGGACGATTGTATCAAAGCTAGTGTGCATAACTCCTTTTTTCATAAGACCATATTCAATTTCAGCAACTACTTGTTGTTCCGTTCGGCTTGTAGATAGAGCGTCAAATCCTAATTGGAAGGCATAGTCAGCTTGTTTGCCAGCTTCTTTCATTAATTCAATTTCATCTGGAGTTTTGAATAATTTTAATTGATCCAAGAATTCAGAAGCATTTCCGGGGAAAATTGCATCAGGGAATTCTTTTTTAACAGCTTCATAGCGCTGATAAGGTAAATCAGCTTTTTCAATAGCCCATTTAGTGGTCTGTTGAGTACGTTCTTTAATATGGCTAGCGATAATTTCAAAAGGATCTTCATGGTCCAAATAACCATAGACATCATGATTCCAGCCGGCTTTTTTAGCTGCTTCAACTTCTAATTGTGGGGTAAATAAGAATGGCTCTGCTTCAGGAAATACGAATAAGGCCAATACTCTTTCTTCGGGATCACTGCTAAAGCCTGTAAAGTACATGATATCAGTCGGATTACTGATGTAAGCAACATCGTATCCAGAATCAGCAACCCATTTTTGTAAATTTTGTAAATGGTTCATAAATACTACCTCCTATTAATTCTTAGTCAAATTATAGCACTTTTAGATAAAAATTATTATTCTTTGCCTGAAGCGCTTGCAATTGTGTGATTTTTTTGATAGATTAGTAATGAAAATCTATGAAAAGAATAGTTTTCAGAAAACGTAAATCGAGGTAAGCTTTATGAATAAAACGGACAAGGAAATCACAATTACCGACGTTGCCCGGCAAGCAGGTGTTTCCATGGCAACGGTTTCGCGGGTTGTGAATGGCAATAACAATGTTAAGGAAACTACCCGTAAAAAAGTTATGGAGGTCATTGATAAATTACATTATCGGCCTAATGCGGTAGCACGTGGGCTTGCCAGCAAAAAGAGTACAACAATTGGTGTGATTTTGCCGAGTATGACTGATTTGCTTTATGCAAATTTAGCCAAGGGTATTGATGATGTAGCATCAATGTATAAATATAATATTATTTTAACTAGTTTAAAAAATGGTATTGGCAGTGAACAACAACTATTCAATGATTTATTAGCTAAGCAAGTTGATGGAATTATTTATATGGGTGAAGATATTTCAGCAGTTTTGTATAAAGAAATGACTAACTCACGTGTTCCTATTGTTTTTGCTGGAGCAATTGATCCGGATAACGAATTTGCAAGTGTCAATATTGACTATGTTACAGCCGTTCGTGATGTTGTTAAATTATTAATTGATTCTGGTAATCAAAAAATTGCGATGGTTACTGGCAATTTGGATAGTCCTATTAATAGTAAATATCGGCTTAAGGGGTATCAACAAGCTTTAGAACAAGCCGGCTTAAAATATTCTTCTGCAAATGTCTTTGAAACAGTTTATAACTTAACTGCGGGGGCAGCAGCTTGGGATGCAATTCAAGATAGCGGAGCAACAGCGGCGTATGTTTCTAATGACTTATTGGCAGCAGGTGTGTTAAATGCTGCTTTAGATGCGGGAGTACGCATCCCCGAAGATTTTGAATTAATTACTGGCAGCAATACTATTTTATGTGATGTTACCCGTCCAAAGATGACCGCAATTGCCCAGCCGCTTTATGATATTGGTGCTGTTGCTATGCGGATGCTGACTAAGTTGATGAATGATGAAAATATTCAGGAACGAGCAATTCGCCTACCTTATAGTCTTATCAAGCGTGGCACTACGAAAAACAATTAAAATATTTTTTAATTGGAAAATTATTTTGTGAAAGATAAAAATTGAAAAACAGGGCAAAAACAAGGCATTGAGAATTTGAGTACTAAGTTTATTAAGGAAACAGACTTTGGACTAGGGTCCGCGATAGTAGTTTAATGTAAAATGAATACCAGGGTGCTGGGGCAATTTTTGGCCTAGCACCCTTATTTTGTCAATTCATTATTATTAGAGTGGTAGTGACAATTTTTATTTAGTTCTCTCAATAATTTGAAATTTATAATATTTTTCTCAAAAAAATTATAATTTTCGTAAATTAAAAATCATCTTCTAAAAAGATCAAATGAGCACAATAGCTTTTGCCTGTAAGCGTTGTGATGTTTGCAAAAAAATTAGCAAAAATAAAATGTTCGTTTTTCTAACAAAATTTTGTTTTAAAAAGACTGAATTTTGGGGATAACAGTCCTATAATAGAACATTATTTTATTTTTTATAAAAATTAGTTGTTGCATTGTTTTGGATAAGCGCTTAAAATTTCATTAAGGGATAGAATGGTAATTCAAGGAGGAACTTAATTTGAATGTAACTTTTGAGCATGTCGATCTATCTTATGACGATAAGAAAACGATATTAAAAGATTTAAATTTTACGATCCCCGATGGCAAATTAGTTTCCCTATTAGGACCTAGTGGTGGGGGTAAAACTACCACTTTAAATTTAATTTCTGGCCTCTTACATGTTACAAAAGGACAGATTTTTTTTGGCTCAAAGGAGGTTACAGATCAAAGTGCCCTAGAACGTAAAGTGGGAATGGTTTTTCAAAATTATGCCTTATATCCGCATTTGAGTGTGCTGGATAATATAGCTTTCCCTTTGAAAATGCAAAAGGTTAATAAAGCTAAACGGTATCAAATTGCTAAAAAATATGCTCATTTGGTACATGTTGAAGATCAGTTGACTAAAAAGCCGGCGGCCTTATCTGGAGGTCAACAACAGCGAGTGGCTATTGCTCGAGCTTTGGCTAAACAGCCCAGTCTTTTGCTTTTGGATGAACCATTATCTAATTTGGATGCACGCTTACGAATTGAAATGCGTCAAGAAATCAAACGGATCCAACAAGAAACCGGGATTACGACAATTTTCGTTACACATGATCAAGATGAAGCTTTACATATTTCAGATTATGTTATGGTGTTAAACGATGGTCGTATTCAACAATTTACTCAGCCACAAGACTTGTATGATGATCCTAAGAACCTTTTTGTAGCCAAGTTTATCGGCAATCCAGTTATTAATGTTTTGGATGCCGCCGATTTACAGGCTAGTCTTCAAAAATACTTACCTTCAAACTTTTACCAGCAAGTTAAGGCTGTTGGTGTGCGGGCAGAAGCTATTTTGCCACAGCCGCCGATTGATTGTGTGGGTCAGATTCAAGCGCAAATTGATAAAATAGAGCATTTTGGCAGTAGTGTAACAGCTAATATTAGTTATCATCAGCAAAGGCTAGTTTCCACTGGGATTCCAGCTAATTATCAGTTTGGCAAGCAGTTAGTTGATTTATATTTTGCTAAACAAGGAACCTATTTCTTTGACAACGATGGTAAGCGGCTGGAGGTTAAAACTCATGATTAACCAAAAAAAGAATTGGAAAACTACCCTCCAAGCATATTTATATTTATTACCAATGCTCTTAGTGCTCTTGGTTTTTTGTATCTATCCGATTGTACAATCCTTTTTAATGAGTATTTATACTAAATATGATTTTTTTACAAACAAAGTAGGGGCAATTGGTTGGGATAATTTTCGCTATTTATTTGCTGATCCTGATTTCTATATTGCATTAAAAAATACTTTGATTTTTGTTTTTGGTGTTGTACCGTTGACAATTGTTCTGTCTCTTATAATTGCTTTAATGTTAAATAAACTGCGCTGGTTTTCTAGCTTATTTCGAACTATTTACTTCTTGCCGTTTGTGACGAGTACTGTTGCAATTGCGATGGTGTGGAATTGGATTTACCACTCTAATTATGGCTTTTTGAATTATTTATTAGGCCTGGTAGGGATTCAGCCGATTAATTGGCTCAATGACCCCCATTATGCCATGTGGGCCTTGATTATTATGAGTGTTTGGAAAGGTTTAGGATTTAATATTATTTTGTTTTTAGTGGGGCTTAATAATATAGACAATCGTTATTATCAAGCTGCGGCTATTGACGGGGCCAACTCGTGGCAGCAGTTCTTACACATCACAGTGCCGTTGTTATCCCCTACTACTTTTTTAGTAACAGTTAATGAAATTATTGTAAGTTTTAAAGTGTTTGATCAAGTATTCGCACTATTTCAAAATTCTCCTGGTCCCAGCAAAGCCTGTTTAACCTTGGTTTATTATCTCTATCAAAAGTTTTATATTGAAAACAAATATACTATTGCTGCCGCTAGCGGCGTAATTTTATTTTTATTGATTCTTGTTGTGACATTAATTCAATTAAGTTATTCACGCCGACATGTTCACTATTAGCTAGTTAAACTTTTGAGGATAAAAAATTGTTATTTCAAGAGAGGTCACCATGAAAAAAACTATGAGCCAAGTTTTGTTATATGTAATTGTTAGTTTAGGTGCAATTATCATGTTGTTGCCGTTTTTATGGATGATATCAACATCTTTAAAAACTAGTACTGAAACGATTAAGATACCGCCGATTTGGATACCCAAAGTTTTACGTTGGGCTAATTATGTGGAGGCCTTTAAGGCAGCACCGTTTATGCGATATTTTGTTAATAGTGTAGTAGTTACTCTAGTAACAACTTTAGGACAGATTGTGACAAGTATTTTAGCCGCGTTTGCTTTTGCCAAGTTAAACTTTCATGGAAAAAACTTCTTGTTTTCTTTTTTCCTAGGGACAATGATGATTCCGGGGGAGATGCTCTTAATTCCTAATTTTGTGACCCTATCAAAAATGCATTTGATTAATACTTATGGGGCATTGATTTTACCTTATTTGGCTAGTTTTTTCACAGTATTTATGCTCAAGCAATCGTTCCAAGCGGTACCAGATTCGATTTATTTTGCAGCCAAAATTGATGGAGCTAGTGACTGGGGATTCTTATGGCGAATATTGGTACCTATGTCAAAGTCTTCAATTACGGCCGTAACGGTATTACAGATGATTGGCAGTTGGAATGCTTTTATGTGGCCACTGATTGTTACTAATGATGCTACCGCTCGTACTTTACCAGTGGGATTACAGGCCTTTACTACTGATGCGGGTACAGAATATCAGTTATTAATGGCAGCATCCACTTTTGTAATTATTCCAATGGTTATTTTGTACCTCTTTTTACAAAAATATATTATCGCAGGAATTTCAAAGTCAGGATTGAAAGGATGATTTAATAGATGAAAACTAATTTTTGGAAAAAGTTAATCACGGTTGTTTTGGCACTTGTTTTAAGTGTGGGTAGTGTTTTGAGTACATCTTCAATACCAACACAAGCAGCTCATAAGAAAACGACAATTGTCTTTTGGCATGGCTTAAATGGTCCCTATCGTAAGTCATTAGATACAGTAGTAGCTGACTTTAATAAATCACAATCGCAGTATAAAGTTGTGGCAAAGGCACAAGGCAATTATTCGGCTTTGCAGCAAAAGATTATGGCTGCGGCTAAGTCCCAAACCTTGCCAGTAATTAGTCAAGCAACTTATACTGCAGTACCTGATTATGCTAAAGATAAATTGATTGCTCCCTTAGATAGCTATCTTGGTAGCGCAAAATTAAAGGGAATATATCCAGCATTTGCCCAGAGCTCCAAATATCAAGGTAAATACTATTCAGTTCCTTTTAGTAAATCTACCCGGATTATGTATTATAATCAGGATTTAATGGATAAGTATAACATCAAAAAACCAGCGTCCTGGGAAGAAATTCAAAAAGATGGTCAAAAACTTAAATCCAAGAATATTGCAGCTTTGACTTTTGACAAGTCATTTGATCAGGAATGGGAAGGTTTAGCTAAGTCTGCCGGGTCTACATTTGTTGATTCTAAATTAAAACCACAATTGACTTCCAAACCTGTTAAAAATTCAGCTAAATTTATTATGAACATGGTTAATAAAAAAGAGGCTCTCACGGCTGGTGAAGATCTCTATGGTGATAAGAACTTTACCAGTGGTAAAAGCATCTTCTATGTTGGTTCTTCTGCAGGAATTGCCACAATGAAACAACATGCTCCAAAGAGTTTAAAATGGGGTACTATGCCATTACCTTCTTACAAGGGAAAAAAGGCAACTCAATTTGCTGGTAATGATTTAGTTATGTATAAGTCAGCTTCAAAGAAAGAAAAACAGGGTGCAGCAGCATTTATGAAGTATCTAATATCTAAAAAAACCACTATTAAATGGGCTAAAATGACTGGATATGTACCAGTGCGTAAGTCAGCAGTAGAAAGTAGCGAGTATCAAAACTTCTTGAAGAAAGATCCTACTGCTAAGGCGGCCGTGGATTCTTTACCATTTGGTTTTCAATCAACTGCTTTTGTTGGTTTTTCAGAGTTTAGAAATGATTTAGTAAGTACAGTTGATAACATGTTAACGCAACATAAACCAGTAAATCAGGCCTTGAAAGATTTGCAATCAAAGACTAAAACAATTATTAACCAAAAATAACTAGTAATAAATTTTATGTCAAAGAGGTTGGACTGTCGTGTCCAACCCTTTATTATTTAAAGGAGAATTAAAAATGACCCAAGTGCGTTTCTTAAATGGCTTACAAACAATTGGTGGTAATATTGTAGAATTTTCAACTGCTAATAGTCGTGTAATAATGGATATGGGTACGGCTGCCAATTTTGCTGAAGCCCCCATTACTGAATTAATCCAGCAGGGTAATTTACCAGATTTGCCGGATTTGTTTACGCCTAATGCTGCTGCTCAGTATGAACATCAGGCAATTTTTATTTCCCACATGCATATTGATCATATTGGTGCATTAAAGTATTTACAAGCACCAATTCCTGTTTATTTAAGTCGTCCCAGTTATGAATTATATCAGGAATTGATCAACCTTGGCATTGAGGCACCCGTAGCCAATTTAAGAGTTTTAGAAATTGAGCAGCCACTTGTAGTGGGTGATTTCACAGTTACTGGCTTTGCCAGTGATCATGATGTGATTGGTGCTTTAGCACTCTTAGTAAGTGATGGTGTGCATTACTTTGCTCATTCAGGCGATGTTCGATTGAATGGACCTCATCGCCAACGCGTTGAACATTGGGCACAAGTTTTTCAACAGCAACACTTGGATTTATTTTTATCAGAAGCGACAGCCTTTAGTTTTGACACAATGGATGAAAATACGGATGCTTCAGTACAGCCTCAACCCTTAACAGAAACTAGTCTGATGCCTAAATTTAAAGAAGCTCTTCATCAAACAAGGGATCTGATTGTTTTAAATCCTTATTTGCGTAATATTGAGCGTTTAAATAATTTTAATCAAAGTGCCAAAGCAGTAGGGCGGCAGATAGTTTGGGATAAAAATTTCGGCCAATGTTTAGAACATTTTTATTCAGAGCAGAATTGGTTAATATTGGATCGCGATGTTAATATTGATCAAATTAAACAAAATCCTCAAAAATATGTATTACAAAACAACTTTGAACAATTATCTTTATTAGAGAACTTTGACCATTTGCTTTATTTACAAAGTAATGGTGAACCTTTGGGGGATTATGATCCACGCATGCAACAATTATTAGATTTTTTACAGGCACATCATTTTCCAAGGGTAGTCTTGTCGGTCAGTGGTCATGCTAGTCAAGCAGATTTACTAGATTTAGCACAAGCAGTTCAAGCAAAAACAACAGTTTATTGGCATTCCTTTCATCCTCAAAAAGCAGCAGCTGCTTTAGAAAAATGTGGCTTGGCGACTCTTTTACCTGAACGCAATCAAATTTATTATTTTTCTTGATTTTTTCAATAGTTTAAGATTTAACCGCGTCATTCTTCATTACACTGAAGGTTAGATATTGCTAGGATATATAGTATTAGCTTTTAGGATATAAAAATATAGGACGGTGTTATTCACATAGGACCACAAAAGCGACCTTTTCCAATTTTTGGAAAGAGTTGCTTTTTAAGTTAATTAATTATGGAGAAGACTTTTTTAAACGCAAAATCTTAAAGAAATCACAGATTAAAAAAGACCCGTAAAGATATTAAAATACCTCTTCGAGTCTAAGTGTAATTTATCAATCATACTTAAAATATTTATGGTTCTGTATTAGCTGCAGCTCCTTCATTGCCGCTATTATTTGCTGATACACTCGGACTACTTTCCGAATTACTATTAATTGCGGGTGTAGTTGTAGGAGGTACTGTTGGGGCAGGAGGAGTATAACTATTATAGTTATTACCGCTACCGCCTAAACCACTAGTAGTGGAATTAGTGTAGGAATTATTGCTTTCAGTATTGGTAGAGCTTTGTGAATTATTATTCCAAACTGAACCAGAATAGTTACCAAAAATGGAGTTAGAACTGGCGATTCGTCCGTAGCCTAGTCCGTTACGGTGGCGGGACTGACTGGTGTCATCACTAAGATATTTAGTAACACCGTAACCATTGTCCTTACCAAAGTAATGATCCCAAAACAGTTTGTAATTAGTGTTTTTTCCACCAATCCCAAAGTGTTTACTTAACTCTGGAGCATGAGTTTTATAAAAAAGCCCCGTAGTTGTAGGAGAAGAGAGATAAGTTTTATATCCTTGATAAGTAGTGCTGCCAGGAAGAGTTCCAGTTTCCGTTAAAATCTTTTGTTCGTTGACAGTTGCAGGTCGTGGCATTTTTTGTTCAGTCTGCAAAATTTTAGGATTGATTTGATAAACACTGTTCATTAAGTTGGCCCAAAGGCTTTGGTTGGTTTCAGTAGAGTCTTCAGCAAGGTTATAGTTATGACCATAAAGATTATCATAGCCAATCCAAGACGCTAAAGTAACACCTGGAGTGCTGCCCACGAACCAATTATCGCGAAAATTATTAGAAGTTCCAGTTTTACCAAAGGTATTTTGGTAATTAAAGTTTAACTGATAGGTCAAGGAAGAAGCAGTTCCCTGGGTGATAACCGAATGCATCATTTTCTGCATTATATAAGTAGTTCCCGGTGCAAAGACCCGCTTTTTTTGTGTGGGATGACGATAAATAACATGATGATTGACGTCAGTAATTTTATCAATATAATATGGTGTCACATGCACACCTTGATTAGCAAAGGTTGAAAAGGCACTGGCTTGTTGAGCTACAGAAAAACCATCGCGTGTCCCACCCAAGGCCAGACCTAGTTGATGGTATTCAGACGAAGAGAGTTTTAGCCCCATTTTGTCCATATACGGTTTGGGACTAACTTCGTGCAGTAATTTATTGTAAAGGTTGACGGCAGGAATATTTAATGATTGTTCTAAGGCCTTATCAGCTGCAACAAACTTATTTCCGATGGTATCGTCAAAATCAGTTGGAGCATATTGGTTGAACTTAACTTTAAAATCTGCCAACATAGTTTTACTGCCAATGAGGCCATGCTCTACTGCTGGTGCATACACCAACATTGGTTTGATGGATGAACCAGGAGATCTTTGTGTATCAAAAGCGTGGTTTAACTGACTCTTCTTAAAGTCTTGTCCGCCGACAAAACTTAAAATTGCACCAGTATGGTTGTCAATTAGGACACTACCATTTTGCACGGGTTCACTAACATGGACAATTTTACCAGTATTGGGATCATTAGCAGTTGTGTGATGGACTGTTCCTAGTAAATTAGCATTTTGTTGGAAGGCACTTTGCATATTATCATAAATGTCTTTATCAATTGTAGAATGCACTTGATAATCATGTTCACGCATTAGGCGGTTAGCTCGCTGACTATAGGCTTGATAAATATCTTTATCCTTAACTACATCTTGGTAACTGATATTGTCTTCTTTAGCTAGTTGTTTGATGAGACGGTTTTTCAGTTGTTCGGTAAGGAGATTATATAGGTAGCCATATTTAATTTTAACAGTGGGAGCTTTTTGGGTGGCGGCAAATTGGGAACGTAGATCATCTTTTTGAGCAGCTTGATATTGAGCTTTGGTAATATCGTGGTTACGATACATTCTAAAGAGAACCACATCTTTACGGCGTAATCCTAAATTGACATTGGCATGCACATGCCCTTCATCATCATAGGGGGTATATACCGAAGGACTTTGTGGCAAACCGGCAATAAAAGCAGCTTGAGCTAGAGTTAAGTCATTAGCGTTCTTATTAAAAATTCCCCGAGCTGCTGCTTGGACACCGGCGATATTTTGACCACGATTATTATGTCCCATTGGTGCCACATTTAAATAGGATTCTAAAATTTGGTCTTTAGAGAAATGCTTTTCCAAACGAGTCGCTAACAGAATTTCTGTAGCTTTACGCTTCCAAGTGGTTTCTGAAGAGAGTAACTGCATTTTCACAAGTTGCTGAGTTAAAGTAGAACCACCAGTTTGTGTTCCATAACCGGTGATTTCGGAAATAATTGCCCGAAAGATTGACTTAGGAACCACACCATGATGGCGATAAAAATTTTCATCTTCAGTGGCCACAACCGCTTTTTTAAGATTTGGAGAAATTTGATTGAAGGGCACTTTTTGCCGCGTAATATCACTAGGAACACGTTCCATTTTGATATTATGTGCAAAATAAAGGGTTGTTGATTGGTTAACTTTTTCAATTTGGTTTTTCAGGCTGACATTGCTGGGGATAGGTTCTTGTTTGATAATGGCGCAAAAATACCCCGTCGCCAAACCTGCTGATAATCCCATTAATAAAATGAAACTAATGAAAAAAGATAAGATTAGTTTACGAATTATACCGATAGTTAAATTAACCTTACCACTGAAGTTCTGGGGAAGATCTTTTTTATTTAAAACAGTATAAGTTTTAGGTGTGGCTTGTTTTTGCTTTGAAATTAAATGATTACGAGACGGCCGCCGATAATTCTGGGCATGGACGCCAATTGGTTCGTCAGGGTCAAGAAATCGATTTTTAAAATTATTAAAAAATCGTTTCCTCCAAGAAACTCGCTTGCTCACGAAAAAAACCTGCCTTTTAATATTTATCTCTTGTATTATATAACAAGTTCTTCTCTCTGTATGCTTTCCCAAGAAAATTTATGATTTTTGTAAATTAAGGATTGAGTATGGAACATCATCTACTACGATGAGTTCACACATAGAAAAATTGGACATTTTGCACATCAATGGCAAAAATAAATCTTAAATATTTTGTGATAATAATAGCTCTTTAACTAAGCCGCAAGAAGTGTAATTGTTTTTCTGTTGTGCTATGATGGTGGCAGAGTTTTATACCAGTTAGCATTAATTGATTGTTATCATATTAGTGCCTAAAATGAGGCTTTCATTTAACGGTCAAGGTAATTTTAATATATAAGTTTTGAGTATCATTTTTAAAATGAGTAGAATTTAAGAGACTAGGCAGTCAGTCCAGTCTCCTTTATTTATATTGCGAGGTAGAACATGGATAGAGCAACAAAACGTGCAATCTATATTTTAATATTTGGTAATTTTCTAATTTGTTTAGGAATTAGTTTGGTCATCCCAGTGGAGCCATTCATCAAAAAAATGTATGGTTATTCTACTACCCAAATTGGAATCATGACTTCTCTCTATGCGTTTGCCCAATTTGTCGCTTCACCTATTATTGGACGGGTTTCTGATCGTATTGGCCGCAAATTAGTCATTGTAAGTGGCTTAATTCTTTATATGGTTTCTGAAATAATTTTTGCACTTTCTAACAGTTTGTGGCTGTTTGATTTGTCGCGGGTAATCGGAGGATTATCAGCTGCAATGTTTATGCCGACTTCTATGGCAATGGCGGCAGATCTAACTGGCAAAAAAGAGCGTGCCAAAGTCATTGGCTGGATTTCAGCAGCTTTTAGTGGGGGATTGATTTTGGGACCTGGCATTGGCGGGATGTTAGCTAATTTTTCGATTAAAACTCCCTTTTGGGCTGCAGCTGTTTTAGGATTTTTGAGTACTATTTTTACTTTAATCTTTTTGGTGGATGAACCTGTTGCTAAAATTGCAGCTAATCAAAAGATTAATTGGCAGCAATTTTTAACGCCAATGATGATTATTTTATTTGCTATGATTTTTATTTCCTCTTTTGGACTGCAGGGATTTGAAAGTATCTACAGTATTTATGTTAATCAAGTCTTTAAGTTTGGCATGGGAACAATTGCTTTAGTTTTGACTTTAAATGGTATTATTTCACTATTCTTTCAAATTGTGATGTTTGATTGGCTGACGCGTCAATTAGGAGAATTGCGATTAATTGGTATATGCTTTTTATTAGGCGGCTTATGTACGGTTTGGATTACACGCTCACACTATCAAGTAGAAGTAATTGTTGCAACTTTAATAGTGTTCACAGCTTTTGATGTGTTGCGTCCTGCGATTACTACACTTTTAACTAAAACTAGTCAGGCTAATCAAGGATTGATTAATGGGTTAAATACTTCTTTAACTAGTGTAGGTAATGTTATTGGTCCGATTATGTCTGGAATGTTGATGGACCTTAATCCACATATTCCATATGTCGTCGTCGCAATCATTTTATTTTTATCGTTTATTATTACTTTAATTGTTCAACAAGTAGCACGAACACAAAATTAAAAAACAGGAGGGCTTTAGCGCCAATCCTGTTTTTTTGTTTGGGCAATTTGTTGAAAAATTGCCCCATAGCTAGCAACTAAGGTGCTGATTTTAGAAGCATCACTTAAGTCGTTAGCTTTTATAAATTCTGTTTCATTAAAAGTGAAGCTATTCTTAAATGTGGCACTATAAATGCTGGGTAATAACTCAATTTGTGAGTAATGAGGTGGTAATTGTGATTGATAGGCAGTTGTAATTATCTGGGCTAACTTGGCAGAATAAGTGTCATCTTTAGGGGACACGAGATTACTGTTAAACTTAATTCGATAATCCTGACTTAATTGCGTATATTCTTGCTGCAGGATAGCTACTGTTGCAGAAGAAGCCTGTAAAAGCTGGATTTGCAAGAAACCACCTTTTGTATATTGATAACTAGCTTGGAACGCTATTTTTGTGTTTTGCTTCATTAAATAACTTAAAAGCTTGATAAATTGCTGACTGCTGTTGTCTAATTTTAATTGAGCCAAAAATTGAACGAGCAAATATGAAGGGCTAAACTTTGATTGCAAACTAGAATTAATATTAATCGTAATTTGCCAATCGGAAATATCTAAGTGTCCCTTTACCTCTTGTTGCTGAATAAAATTCTTCCAAGTTTGATAAACTTGTTGCCAATTAATGGTTAAGATTTGGGCCTGACTTTGTTGTTGACGCGATACAAGGTTTAATTGCTTTAAAGTAGTGTTAAAGGGCATTTGTGAAGCGGGAAAATAAAATGTGAAAGCTGGCAGATTCGCCCCCGAAGCAATAACTAAACTGGCGCTAGGCACAGCTGCAGCTGCTAAATAAGAAGAAAGACTAGTAGATTTATCTTGGGACTCTGCGAGAATGATTAAGCGTAAGCGTTGGTGAATAGATAATTTACTAGACTTTAAAAGCTTCAAAGCACAGTAAGCTGCTACTAGTTGTGGTGCTTGTTTAATTGGATCATTAATAATTATGGCAAAAAGATGGTCACCATGACCACATTCTAAATATTCCGCCTTTGATGTAATCAATTGATATTTTAAGTGATCCTGCTGAGCCCATTTTAAAACTTGATCCATCTTTTGAGACGGGGTCAGCGCTGACTTTAATTGCTGGTGATAATCTAAGATTTGAGCTTGATGATCAGCGACTAATTTGCTCCAGTTCATAACTATCCTTTCTCTGATGATTTAAGTGGTAAATAATTAGTAATATTTGTTAAATTGGGGATAACTTCCCTTGTATAAGTGATCGATGGCAGATTAGAAAAATCATCTGCAAAATCAGCTGTACATTGCTGAGGCTGTATTCGTAAGTTTAACTGTAAATAAAAATTATTCTCTTGTAAAGATGTGTGTTCTCTTTCTAATTGCGGGGCTATTTGCTGAGGTTGGGGGCAAGCATTGATGAGCAGATTACTTAAGTTGGTCCAACCATAATGATTTAATTGCGCATAAGTGTGGCCGTCAATATTTTGGAGAGCCGTAATCTGATAAGTCTTATTTGGCAAAATACTACCTAAATAAGTGTGGTTAGCTAACGGCTGATTCCAAAGCGTACGATCAACAGTGTAGTTTTTAAGCTGGGCTTGTTGCTGCCAAAAAGGAGCCAAACTGTGCATTAAGTCAACTTGAACAAACCCTGATGCCTGGACAAAACGATTAACATCTATTTGTAAAAAGGTTTGGTTTTGAATATTGACAATTTTTTGAACATGAACAGTGCTTAATGGTGTTAATGTGCCCTTTTGGGGAGCTTGGGGATAAGGATTTTCCCATAAGGCGGCTGGTTGACTATCATAATAAACCGCATCAAAATTAACGTCATTTTGGCGAGCTGTTTGGGTTAATTTTTGGTAATAGGCTGCTGTAGCCGGGAAATTAGTGACAATGCCATCAATAGGTAAATTGACGAGCCAATTCCATTGTTTAGGATTTTCATTCATTTCATCCCAAACATAAACTTGCTGGCCAATCGCATGAAGCTGGTTAATTA
>NZ_SCHP01000027.1 GCF_013607485.1 Bombilactobacillus bombi | reverse complement strand
ATCAATATCAGCACCCTTAATAGAATTTTGTTTTAATAATTTGCTGTGAGCAACTGTCATATCAACATCACCACAATCTAAACTTAAGTTATTTAATTGACTATCATTAATATGTGCCTCCAAATCAGCGACATCTGCTTGCAATTGTTGAGATAAAGCAACAGTATTTAAATATACTTCTGTATCGGCACTGTCTAAATTAAGCTTATTAAGCTTTAATTGCTTCAGCTTAAGGGTTGTATCAGCACTATCAATCTTCACATTATTCAAAGTTGTTGTCTGTGGTACTGTAATAACAATTTTAAAGTCGCTAGTATTTGTCCATCCTAAGCCAAAGTTTAGAGGGATTTTTTTCCGAACTTTGGATTGAATTATCTTTAAAGTTTGTTGTTCAATCCGTGGTTTTACAGTAGCTACTTTATTAGCAATTATTTTTGCTGAGTAATGTGGGCCTTGTTGAATGTCAATATCAGTGTCATCAACATCAATATCAATATTTTTAAAGCTGCCCTTGAGATTATAAGTCTGCCTTTGGGTTGGCTTACTGGAATCAACAGCCGCCATAAAGTCCCAATCCCATTCATGAAACCGGCTGCCCCCACTGACAAAACCAACAATTGTCATCAAGATACCAATTGCTAAAACTGTTAAAATGGTCCAATAATATTTTTTCATTGTTGATGCTTCTCCTTATTAGCAGTTTGATAATATTGTTTTTTAAAAACTTGATGACCTAAGCGACGAATTAAGCGGCCACTGGCAGCAATAATGAATTGCATAAATTGAAATAATGCCGGTATTATCAAAGCGGTAATTGCTAAAATTATTAAGCCCCAACCCCCATAAAATAAGCCTACCGGCCATTGTGTTCCAAGTAGAACTAGCGCTTTAACCAGCAGCATGACACCGCCTATAATTAAGCTAACAATTAATCCCCAAAATCCAATTAACAATCCTCCAATAACACATATTGTGGCTAAAATTATTGCTCCTAGAGCTATCAAAATAGGAAAGCCAATCGGCACTGCTAACATTCCTAAAATAATCCACCAAATTGCCCGCAGATCATGATGGGACTGCTGTGGATTTATTTTTTTGGGATAATGGGCATTATCAATATTTACCGAATAATCGGCCAAAATTTTTCGTGCTAATTGTTGAGGAGTACCTAACTTTTGTTCAATGGCTAGGCGAGAATCTAAGTTGCCATCTAACAAATATTCACGATAAAATTCTTCTGTATCTTGCCGTTCTTCTTCAGGCAAACCCTGCAAGTTAGCTGACAGCTCACTAATATAAGCCTCAATATCTGGATTCATTATATTTCCTCCATAATAATAATATGTAGCTTCTACTCGTTATTTTTTGATACTATATCTTATATAATATTGTACGTTACTTAATATTAAAAAACAACAATAAAATAAGAGACTGAAAAATTGTTTTTTCAGTCTCTTATAAATGTTCTTAAACTTGTTTTTCTTCACCTAATTGCTGATTGATTGTTTCTATCTGCCATATACCATCCACAAAATTAACCTGAGAACAACTAACATTATCTAAGCCAGTTATTGGCAGTTGAATATGGGGTGTAAGAGTTGCTAACAAAATCATTAAACTCAAACCATGAGAAACCACTAAGACTTTTGTACCTGCCTGCTCTTGTGCCTGATTAATTATTTTCTTTAATGCCGCTTGCATTCGCCGAACTACTTGTTGATAATTCTCGGCGGTTTGTAAATCTAATTGCCAAATAGCATCTACTAGTTCTTGCAAAAATGCCGCAGTTCCGACTTTTTGAATATATTGAGTCAGCGTTTGAGCATTTAAGTGCCGATGTTGTATAACTTCAGCAAACATCTGGCGTTCTCTTTGTCCTTCATAATGACCAAAATTGACTTCCCCTAATGAAGGTAAAGTCTGCAATTTCAGATCTGGTTGTGTAGCCGCCAGCACAATCTGAGCAGTTTGGCGTGCTCTTTGTCTAGGACTACTAAAAGCCAAATCAAAATGCAGTTGTTGCTGGCGTAAATTCCAAGCCGCACTTTGTGCTTGCTGCACCCCAATATTATTAAGCCAGCCTTCGCCTACTCCCTGAACGAGGCCCTTTTGATTCATTAAAGTTTGCCCATGACGCATGAAATATAATTGAATGACTGTCATTTTTTCCTCACAAAAAAAGACGCACTGAAATGTTCGTCTTTATAATTTAGCAGTTAACTTCACATCAGGATATTTATCCTTGAACCAGTTTTCCGCAAAACGATTTTCAAATAAAAAGAGCGGTTGATCTTCTAAGTCCTTAACCAGTAAATTCCGTGAAGAAGACATTGCTGGATCTAATTGTTCAGAATCAATCCAGCGCGCAATCCGGGAACCTATTGGCTTCATTATAACTTCTGTATTATATTCATTTTGCATTCGAAATTTAAAAACTTCAAACTGCAACTGCCCAACTGCTCCTAAGATATAGTCGTTAGTTTGGTAATTACGGTATAGCTGCACAGCACCTTCTTGAACTAACTGCTGCATTCCCTTATGAAAAGACTTTTGTTTCATCACATTTTTAGCTGTGACTTCCATAAAGATTTCCGGAGTAAATTGCGGTAAGGGTTGATATTGACGCTCTTGTTTGCCGGAATAAATGGTATCACCAATTTGAAAATTACCGGTATCATAAAGTCCTACAATATCACCAGCGACGGCAGTTTTAACTTGCTCACGCTGGGAAGACATAAACTCAGTGGCATTGTTCAAGCGTAAAGTTTTTTGCGTCCGCTGCAAGGTTACGTCCATACCTTTTTCAAATTCACCTGAGCCTACCCTGATAAAAGCAATCCGGTCCCGATGTTTGGGATTCATATTGGCTTGAATTTTAAAGACAAAGCCAGAAAATTGCGGATCTGTCGCTGCTAAAGTAGTACCATCAACCATTTCATGATCGCTGGGGGCAGGTGCCATTTGCAAGAACTCATCCAAGAAAGTCTGCACACCAAAGTTCGTTAAGGCAGAACCAAAGAAAACTGGTGTCTGTTGACCTTGAGCAATTTTATCACGGTCAAAAGTATTGCCTGCCCCTTTGATTAAATCAATTTCATCTAATGTTTGTTGATAAATACTGTCTTGTGTCAAGGGTTCACTGGCAGCTAAATGACCTTGCTTATCTAACGGCAAGAAACGATCGCCATTTTCCTTTTGGCGATATAATTCAATCCGATTATGATAAATATCATATAAACCCTGAAGGGTTTTACCGCTACCCATGGGCCAATTCATAGCACAGCCTTCAATATTTAATAAATCTTCTAATTCACCAATTAAATCTAAAGGCTCACGGCCGTCACGATCTAACTTATTCATAAACGTAAAAATCGGGATTCCCCGTTGCTTCACAACTTTAAATAATTTTTTGGTTTGGGCTTCAATACCCTTAGCTGAGTCAATAACCATAACTGCTGCATCGACGGCCATTAAAGTCCGATAGGTATCTTCAGAAAAATCCTCATGTCCCGGTGTATCCAAAATATTTACGTGTTTGCCTTGATAATCGAATTCCATAACCGAACTCGTTACGGAAATTCCTCTTTTTTTCTCAATTTCCATCCAATCAGATGTAGCATAATTACCAGTTTTTTTACCTTTAACTGTTCCTGCTGAGCGGATTACACCACCAAAGAGCAACATCTGCTCGGTAATTGTCGTTTTCCCGGCGTCCGGGTGCGAAATTATCGCAAAAGTGCGTCTTTTAGCCACTTCTTGTTGTAATTCTTGCTGATTCATTCACTTCGCCTCATTTAACATACTGTCTAAAATTATAACAAAAAACTTTCTCTTTGTATGCTTTTACCCTCCTATTAGTCCACAATAAGTTATAATATTAAACATGAAAGGAGCTTGCCATGTCAAACAAGAAAGTTTTTATAATTTATACATTTTTATTTATTATTCCTTACATTTTATGTCTTTCATTAATTGGTACCGGCTATGGAGCCTTAATTAATCACTATAACAGCTGGTGGCGGCTATGTGTATGTGCCTTGATTGGAGCCATTTTGATGGTGGCAGTCAAATCGATCGCCCATCGGCCGATTAGCATTATTGCCAAGCAAACTACAAACCGGCATTTGCGTAATCTTATTAACTTTTTTAATATTTTAGATTATAATTCAAGTAATTTTTATTGGAATTTTGCTATTGATTTTGGATTAACAATTGTTTTTGCCAAACTAATTCATTATCTATTTGCGCCTTACCAGATTTTAGGCACTTTAGCAGGTTGGATAATTGCCGCTTTAATTGTCTCCTTAGTTTTGGCGTCTAATCTGGAATATAGTACATTAAGTATTGACCCTGATCAAAAATGACTCCACAACTTTTTAACACCACTATTGCTTCACCCCTTGGCCCGTTGCTCATTGTAGCTAATGAGCAAAAGCTGTTAGGCGTCTGGATGGATAGGCAAAAACATTTTGGCCGCGGGATTACTTTTAATGACCTTACAAACAAAACTAATACCATTACCCACAAAACCCAAATATGGATTAAAGCCTATTTTGCAGGCCAAAATCCTGACCTTAAAACGCTCCCTTTAGCACCAGCGGGTACTACCTTTCAGCAGCAGGTTTGGCAAATTCTGACTCAAATTCCTTATGGCCAAACTTGGACTTACCGCCAAATTGCCCAAAAATTAGGCAAATATCAATATAGCCAAGCTGTCGGTCAAGCGGTAGGCCATAACCCCATTGCAATTATTATTCCTTGTCACCGCGTTATTAGTAGCCAAGGCCGATTGACCGGCTATGCTGGCGGCCTAGAACGTAAAAAATGGCTTTTAGACCATGAGCAAAAAACAAAATTAATCCTATCAATATCAAACAATTAATGCACTTGAATTTAAAAATTGATGTGTTACCAATTATAATAATTTTCTACTTTTGAAATAAAAAGAGGTTGGGATATTAATGTACCCCAGCCTCTTTTTTCATAGCTAATCCACTAGTCACGATGTAACAATTCTTGATAGCGTTTCTGCCATAGTCTGACATAACCAGGTGAAAATGGGCCTTTTTGGTTTTTAATCCAACTGATTAAAGTCTCAGTACTATACTTTAAAATATCATCAATTGTATTTGAATAATGCCATAATTGGCGATGAGCTGCATATTCGTCTACATCTAGGAGCCGAATTTCCCCATCAGGAAAGACCTTAATATCCAAATCATAATCAATATATTTTAATGCTTCTTGATCCAAAACAAAAGGTGTCGCCAGGTTGCAATAATAAGACGGACCATTCTCCCGCAGCATTGTTACAATATTAAACCAATAATGCCGGTGAAAATAAACTAAGGCCGTCTCATGGGTATACCAATGGCGCCGATCAGATTCTGTCACTAAAGTATGATCATTGCAGCCGATTATTTCATTTTCACTAGTCTTTAAGACCATGGTATCACGCCAAATACGATGTAAATGACCATCATGTTTATAACTCTGGATTGCTATGTAATCCCCTTCTCTAGGAACTTGCATAGTTGTACCAGCTTTCAAATTTCTCCTGCACTTAGATTATATCAAAGCTAGCGTAATGTGCCACCATTAATTTAACTCTTGGGTAAAATTATGAATATCATCTACCTTAAAACCCCGGCGGGCTAAAGCCGCATAGAGCTTTTGGCGGCCATTAATCTGATGCTGATAGCGCCGCCAGAGCTTTTGGCCAGTAGCTTGCAGTAATTCATATTCTTCTTGAGGATTAACAACGGGCCGCACTTGTTCTAGTGCCTGAGAGATAATTTCTGCCGGATAACCCGCTGTCTGCAGCCGCAGCCGCATTTTACTTTGTTGAGCCTTTTGTGGTTGACGTTGAGCTTGTTTTTGGACTTTTTGAGCCAATTTGACAGCATTAGTTAGCATTAATTGCGGTGTAAATAATTCTAAAGCTAATTCAATTTGCGGCGCCGGTACTTTTTTGCGTTTTAATTTAATTTTGATTTTTTGTGGCCCATCCAAAGAAATCTTAATTGCACTGCGCACAAAGCTATTAGCATATTCTTGATCATCTAGATAATTTAAAGATTTTAATTGATCAACCACTTGAGCAATTACTTCTTGATCAAAATCCAAATCGCGCAAGTGGTCGCTTAACTCTTGGACGCTGCGTAATTGATAACTTAAATAATCTAAGGCCCGATTATAAGCCTTCGTTTGATATTCCGCAGCTTGTAATTGGGCAATGGTTGCTTGGTCAATTTCTTGACCCTTAGCCAAACGATATTTAATTAACACTGCTTCACTAACTGGAAAAGCATATTGTCCATCTAAAAAAATATTATAGCGCTCCTTACGTCTTTGCGTGCTAATCTTCGTAATTTTCGCCATCATTTCCTCCTCATGCTATACTGGATATTATCATAGCAGAAATAAGGTAATATTTTTTGAAAAAAACTCAAACTAAAATAGCCCTAGGAACTAAATTAAGACTAGAAATTAAACGTATGGGAATTAATGGTGAAGGACTGGCTTATTACCATAAGACTATCGTCTTTATTCCGCAAGCATTGCCGGGAGAAATTGTTGATTGCAGTATTACTGCCATCAATCCAAAATTTTATCGCGCACAACTTCTTAAAATTATCCGCACCAGCAAAATGCGCAATCCAAATCCACCACAATTATTTGGTCAAGTTGGTGGCTTGGAATTAGCACATTTACGTTATCCACAACAATTAAAGTATAAGCGGCTCATGGTCGCAGAATCCTTGCGCCACTTCCGACCTGAGGGTTATCGAAATTACTTAATTAAACCCACTATTAAAGCTCAGCATCATTGGCATTACCGTAATAAAGCTCAATTTCAATTGCGTAAGATCAACGGTCAATTAGTATGTGGACTTTATCAGACTGGCACCACCAAGGTGGTTGATTCCCTAGCCATTCCCACGCAGCGTCCATTAACCTTACACATCTTAAAAACTTTATTGCCAATAATTGCCAAACTGGATATTCCGATCTTTAACTCGCAAGAGCATTCGGGTATTATTAAAACCCTAGTCGTGCGCGAATCTAGTGTTGCCCCTCAAGCCCAATTAACATTTATCACTAATTCTCGCAAACTCCCGCACAAGTCTCAATTAATTGCCGCAATCAATCAGCAGCTACCACAGGTTATTTCCATTGCACAGAACTTTAATCCCCAGAATGAAGGTCCAATTTGGGGAGAGACAACGACAATTCTTTGGGGACAAGATTATCTAATGGAAAAAATTGGCAATAAAACTTTTCAAGTGTCGCCAGCAGCCTTTTTGCAATTAAATCCGGAACAAACCGTCAAGCTCTATCAAGTTGCCCAACAAGCCTTAGATTTGCAGCCAACAGATATTGTCGTAGATGCCTATGCCGGCGTGGGAACTATTGGTATCAGTATTGCCGATAAAGTAAAACAAGTTTTGGGCGGTGAAATTATCCCAGCTGCTGTCAAAGACGCCAATTTAAATGTTCAACAAAATCATTTACACAATATCCATTACCAAGTAGGCGCAATTGAAGACCTCTATCCCCAATGGCTAAGCCAAGAAATCCAGCCGACAGCTTTAATTGTTGACCCACCGCGCAGTGGTTTAGAAAAAAAATTTATAAACTTTATTAACCAATCACAACCAGCCAAGATGGTTTATATTTCTTGTAATCCATCCACTTTAGCCCGCGATTTACAGTTATTAACTCCAACTTATCAAGTAAAATGGCTCCAGCCCCTGGATATGTTTCCTCAAACACCTCATGTTGAAGTGGTCGTTAAATTAAGCAAAAAATAAATTATTCAGCTAAGGAAATATTTAAACACCCAAGCAGGTTTAAAATTCACTTGATTGCCTAATAGTTTTAGTTGAATCCACACACGGCTAAGACAAGCATTGTCTTGGCTTTTTTGTGTAGCTAAATTAGAGAGTAAATTTCCCAATTTAATAGAAAAAGAAAAAAGCTGTGAACTTAATCACAGCTTTAACACGTGGCTTAGATGATAGGCAACTGCTTCATTATCCGAACAGTAACACTACACCTTTATTACACTAGATGAAATCATCTCAATGACGCCATGTTTTATTTAAGAAATTTGATGTCTGATATTCAGGATCATCCGTTATTCAAATTATTGTCATTTTAATGAATCCATCCAACTAACTACAACAACCTGTCTATTCAGACGATCATCTCCATCAATAGTATTTCTTTAATCCGCTTTGAATCAATAACCTTTTAATTAAATACCCTGCGATATTTAAACCATGCAGTTGCAGGTAGGCTAATCATCTTTCCACGTTTTTATAATAACACGTACATTCTCTAATTGCAAACGTTTTATTGATAAAATCTTTCATGTTGATCTACTTTTTTTAAATAATGTTTAGTAGTCGTAGTGGGTGGCACTATCTCTTGACAAGAACCATCTGTGACTAGCTGCCGTTGAAAAATATTCTCATATTCATCTACTGTTAAGCGCCGGCGCTGTTGTAGTAGTTCTTGGTGTGCCTGCGGACGTAAATAAGCTTGATAATTAGGCTGCAATTGCCCAAAAAACAACTCTCCGACTGCCCCTGATCCATAACTAAACAAGGCGATGCGATCATGAGCCTGCAAGCTATTATCATGTTCTAACAAAGAAATTAAGCTCAAATATAGGGAGCCAGTATAAATATTACCGACCTTTTGTCCGTACAAAATACTCTGTTCAAATCGTGCCAAAAGACGCTTGTAATCCGCTTCGGGAATTTGGTCTTGTAAAGTTTTTAAAGCTTTGCGGCCCATTTTAGAAAAAGGAATATGAAATAATAAAGCTGCTAATTGATCAATTGCCACCTTTTGCTGGGCACGTTGATAGATCTGGGTAAACATCTGTAAATATAACTCTTCCGAGTACTTGCCCCGAGCCAAAGCCTGTTGAGAATAATTAGGCCGCCAAAAATCTCCCGCATTTTTACTTTGATAAAAAGCTAGGGACTCTAAAGCTAATATATGCGGCTGTTCACTAACTAACATTGCTACTGCCCCAGCTCCTTGTGTGACTTCACCAGCTGTATTCAGGCCATAGCGGGCGATATCAGAAGCTATTACTAGCGCTTTTTGTTGTGGGTGTAACTGGACAAAATCATGTGCCAGCTGTAAGGCTGCAGTAGCACCATAGCAAGCCTCTTTAATCTCTAATGCGCGAATATTAGGATTAATTTGTAATAAATCTTGGACAAATAAAGCGGCCGCCTTAGATTGATCTACCCCACTTTCCGTAGCCACAATTACTAATCCCAAGTTTTGACGATCCTCAAGTGTTAAAATCGCCTCGGCAGCATTAGCGGCCATTGCTACAATATCTTGATCCAGTGCTGCTACTGACATTTGCTGTTGACCAATACCAATTAAATATTTATTAGGATCAACATTTCTGGCAGCAGCCAAATCAGTTAAATCCAAATATTGCTGGGGAGTATAAAAACTAATTTTATCAATTCCAACTTTCATTTATTTATCCTTTCGCAATTGCTGTAAAAATTTTTGTGCTCCTTGTAAACTAGCACGTTGGGGATGATCATCCAGGTAAGTTACTACTTGCTCAATTTCGTTTGCATGCGCACCAGCGGCAAGCGCCAAACTTTGCCATTGTAAATGCATATGGCCAGCTTGAATTCCTTGAGTTACCAAAGCGCGGAGGGCGGCCAAATTAGAAGCTAAACCAACACTAGCAATAATACCCATGAGATCCGCGACCGTTGGCTGACGTAAAATTTTTAAAGCGAGCTGAGCTAATGGTAAGGTACTGATGGCTCCACCGACACTGCCAATGGGTAAGTTCAACTTAATCTTACCTACTAATTGCTGCCCTTGAAGCTGCCAACTAGTTAAGAGAGGTTGCCGGTCATCTAAGCCCGCATAAACGGCAGCACTGACATTACGAATATCATTGCCAGTCGCTAAACTAGCTGCAATTACACCGTTCATGATGCCCTTATTATGAGTAGCGGCTCGCGCTGGTGATAAGACGGCAAAATCACTTGCGGCCACAATGCGCTGGGCTACCAATTCACCAGTCATTTTTTCATTAGCCAACTGCTGAAAATCAATGCGAGCTTGAGCAAAAGCCTGCTGGTGCGGGGCATGATTCGATAAAATAGCCATTAACAACCTTAATTGTGGCAGCTGTTGTTGCAAATAATGGGCCACCGCTTCTAAAATAGTATTAACCACATTAGCGCCCATAGCGGCTGCTGGATCAATTAATAAGTTAAATTCAACATAACCGGGATAAGTTTGTAACTGGATATCTTGCAAGCCGCCGCCGTGCTCTAATAAAGTTGGATGAGCTTGTTTAGCAACTTGATAAATTACTGCTTGGTGTTGCTGCAAAAACTCAGCGTGATCAGGCAATTCTCCTTGAAAAACAATTTGGCCATTAATACCTAAGCGCTGCACCCTAGTAGTTATACCACCACTATAAGCCATTCTTTGGGCAGCATTACTGGCAGCGGCAATCACGGAGGGTTCTTCAGTTACCATCGGAATTAAATAATCTTGGCTGTTGATAACAAAGTGGTTAGCTAAACCTAAGGGCAAAGGAAAATTACCCACATAGTTCTCTATCAAATGACTGCCGACAGTTTCACTTAAGGCGGTACTATTTTGCAAAAGATGTACTTCTGAAGCAGTTAAGTAACCTTGTTCTTGCAATTTTTGCAGGCGTTGAGAAGTTGTTAGTTGATAGAATTTAGTCATTGTAAGTTTTCAACCTCCAAAGCAATTCCTTGACCGCCACCAATACAAAGAGCTGCTATCCCATATTGTTGACGGCGGCGCTGTAAATTATGCACTAAAGTCGTGACAATACGACTGCCCGAAGAACCCAAAGCATGCCCCAAAGCCAAGGCACCTCCGCTAATATTATATTTATCATTATTAATCTGCAGCTTTTGCTGCACTACTAAAGCTTGAGCCGCAAAAGCTTCATTCACTTCAAAAAGATCAATATCACTAACTTGCTGATGCTTTTGTTCTAACAGCTTTTGTAAAGCAATCACCGGCGTATAACCCATTAAATCAGGTCGATAGCCGACTTCTTGATATCCGCAAATCCGAGCTAGCGGTTTGATACCTAGGGCTTGAGCCTTCGATTCCGTCATTAAAATTAAAGCCGAGGCGCCGTCACTTAAGGGAGAAGAATTACCCGCTGTAACACTGCCGTTGGCTTGATAAACACTTGACAATTGTCCCAATACCTCGAGATTAGTGTTTGGACGAACAGGTTCATCTAATTGTAAATCATTAATAGGTAGAATTTCTTTATTAAACCAGCCTTGTTTAGCTGCTAAAGCAGCACGCTGTTGGGATTGGCAGGCATATTGATCTTGTTGTTGACGGGTTATATGATACTTCTGGGCTAGATTTTCCGCTGTTTTACCCATGGCATAATGGCCGAAGGCATCTTTTAAGCCGTCTTCTTGCAAACTGTCCTGCCAAGCAGTAATTTGAAATTCATTCTTGGCTGTTCGTGGCGCGAAAGCTACGGCATTAGACATACTTTCAACGCCACCGGCTAAAACTGCTTGTGAATCACCCATCAGCAATGCAGCTTGGGCTAAGCGCAGTGCTTTCAAACTAGAACCACAAACCTGATTAATAGTCATGGCTGTCCCACTTTGGGGCAATCCTGTATTTATTTGAACTTGGCGAGCCAAATTTTGGCCGGCACCAGTAGCCAAAACGTTACCTAAAATCACCTGATCAATTATTTGCGGAGAAAACTCCAGCTGCTTAAACATTGCTTGCACCAAACGGCTGGCTAACTGTACGGAATTTAGGGGTTGTAGTTGACCCCAAAACTTACCTGTCGGAGTACGGTAAGCAGCCACAATCACAACTTGCTCTTCTGTCAAAAGTTAATCACCTCGTATTTTGCTTGTAAAGGAGCTTATATGGATATTGCAACTCTCATTCAACTACTAGCAGATATTAAACCCAAATGTCAGGTATATTTTGAAAACTCACAGCGACAAGTTTTCGGAATCTCTAGTATATCATCAGATAAAACTAATGAAAATCATTCTGTATTTCTAAAAACAAATTCCGCAGTCACAAAACCATTACACGTTTGGGAATTAGTAATTTTATTGAAACAACAAGACCCTACAGCCTTAGTGATTGTCACTCATCAAAAAAGCCGCCAGCAAATCTTTGGCGTACGCTTTGCTGACGGACAAGTTTATTTAAAATAATTAATTTTTCTTTTGCGACAACTTTTGTCCTAAATCAATGATATATTGACGCAAATCATCCTTAATTTCCGGATGGCTGAGTCCATATTCAATACTAGTTTTCATATAACCAAATTTATTACCCACATCAAATCGTTCACCGGTAAATACATGTGCAAACACGCGCTGGGTCATATTCAGCCGATCAATGGCATCAGTTAATTGAATCTCATCACCAGCTCCGGGAGTTTGAGTTTCCAAAATATCAAAAATATCCGGTGTTAATAAGTAGCGGCCAATAATCGCTAAATTGCTGGGAGCTTTGTCAGTTGCGGGTTTTTCCACAAAATTCTTAACTCGATATAAGCCTTTTTTAGTTTGACCGTCAGGAGCAATGACCCCATACTTGGAAACATCTTTTTTAGGAACTTGCATAACTGCCAAAGTGGAGGCATGAGTCTGATTGTAATCCTCAATTAACTGTTGGGTCAAAGGCACCTTATCTTTCATCAGGTCATCACCCAACATAACTACAAAGGGTTCATCACCGACAAATGACTTTGCCAATCGCACAGCATCGCCCAAACCTTTAGGATAAGCCTGGCGAATAAAATACATATGCACCCCAATATTAGTTGTATCTTGGACCAATTTTAAAAGCTTATCCTTATGTTTAGCAGCTAAATTCTGCTCAAGCTCCGGTGCTGAATCAAAATGATCCTCAATTGGACGCTTACCTTTACCAGTAATAATTAAAATATCTTCAATTCCTGACGCCTTAGCTTCTTCAACGATGAATTGAATAGTCGGTTTATCCACAATTGGCAGCATCTCTTTTGCCATGGCTTTGGTAATCGGTAAAAATCGCGTTCCTAAACCCGCCGCTGGAATAACCGCTTTTCTAACTTTTTGCATAATAATCCCCTCATACTATATTCAATCTAACTCTATCATACAATAAAACGATTACTAATGAGTAATAATTTTAGTTTTTAGCTAAAAAATGCCAGCGATTACGGGGACGTAATTCACCTAACCAGGCTTGAGCAAAGGCCGCATTCAACGCTGCACCAATCAAAAAGATATAACCGATAAAATTCAGCCATAAAATGAGAATAAAAAAAGTTCCTATGGTGCCATAAGAATTCCAACGTCGGCCAAAAAAGTGCAGATATAAAGAAAAAAACTGCACTAAAATAATAAATCCTGCAGCACTAAAGGCAGCTCCCAACCAAATATAGCGAAAATGGATATGAGAATTAGGAAGTAAATAATAAGCAATCAGCATAATTATAATCAATGTCAGCAAGGTCACTGGCCACTTCCAGCGTAAAAACAAATTCAAAATTAAGGGTGCCCAGCTAAAAATAGGCTTAATCCAATTCAAAAATTGCTGTCCTAAAACCAAAGTAATCAATAACGCAGTTAGAATTACAATAAAGAAAGCAGTTAAAAATATCGAAACCACGCGCAACAAAATACTATTAACAAGAGATTGATCAGTCTGTGTGTACATTTTTTCATTGTCAAACCCATAGACGGAATTCACACTGCGCCGCAAAATATTAACCACTCCAGAACTAGTCCACAAAGTACCCAAAATACCAAAAGACAATAATCCACCGCTCGAATGTGTTAAGAGCTGGACAATCAGTGGCTCCAATAATTGCTGTAACTTTGCTGGAGTCAGTACACGCAAATACTCCAAAACGGTATTTACATCCAAGTGAAATAAAGGAATGACACTGCCTAACAGGGAAATTAATGGAAAAAAAGACAATAAACTATAATAAACAATTGCCTTAGAAGATAAGTTAATATTGCCGTTTTTAATTTTCTGTAAAACTAGCTTAATAAACCCCGTCAACTTGTCGCGAAGAGATTTTTGCGTGGCAAAAAGTGGTGTCGGCGTATTAGCTGTCATATACCAATTCCTTACAAATATTTTTTGTCAAATTGAGGATCTTGAGAGGTCAAAATTTTTGGACCATCTTTAGTAATAGCTAAAGTATGCTCATATTGTGCCGAAGCTGTTCCATCAGCAGAAACAAAATATTCCCAATCCTCATCAGTAAACTTACTTTTAATCTTCCATGTGCCGAGATTAACCATTGGTTCAATAGTAATCGTCATGCCTTCACGCAAGCGCAAGCCCTTGCCAGGTTCACCATAGTGTGGAACATTGGGTGCTTCGTGCATTGTTGGCTGAATACCATGGCCAATCAAATCCCGCACATCGCCCATATGTTCTTCATCTTCTACATAATGTTGAATAGCCCAGCCAATATCACCAAGCCGATTACCAATCACAGCTTGATCAATCCCGAGATATAAGGCCTTTTTAGTTACATCCATCAAATGACGGTCTGCGTCAGAAATTTCGCCCACAGCATAAGTCCAGCAAGAATCACTTTGATAACCGTCTAAAGAAACAGTCATATCAACTTTAACTACGTCACCATTTTTTAAAATTAAATTCTGACGAGGTTCTGCATGTGCTACTTCATCATTTACACAAACACAAGTTGCATAGCGGTAGCCTTCAAATCCCTTTTCTGACGGAATTCCTCCATGTTTAGTAATAAAATCATCGGCAAAGTTCTCAATTTCCATGCTGGAAATTCCCGGTTTAATGAGTTGGCGCAAACCAATATGTGTTTGCGCTAATAATGCGCCGGAACGCCTCATTCCTTCAATTTCACGTGCTGATTTTAATGTAATCAAATATCTTACCTCCCAATATTCACTGTAAACATTATAGCGCAGATTAGTAATAATTGACGAATAGCTCGGCTTTTTCTCAAGAATAATCAGCCAGATAATTAAAAAAAGTACTTCGCAGTAATAAATCTACTACGAAGTACTCCTGATAGGAATAATCCTATCTTTTGAACCGCTTTTAGAACGCATATAAGTAAAGCACCCTAAAAACTAACACCTCTCCCCCACAAAATTATAACATTAAAGTTCTCATCAGGGTAATAATTATTTTAAAATGGCTGAACTAAATCCTCAATACTAGCCAAATACTTTACACGCTCAATTTTGTTATAATATAATTTACTAATTAATAAATAAGGATGAAGATTGTGACAAAAGTAAAAATTGTATATGCTAGCATGACTGGCAATGACGAAGATATGGCAGATATATTAAGTGAAGATTTTGAAGATGCGGGTTTTGAAGTGAATATGTCTGAAATCTCACAAACTGAAGTGGATGATTACCAAGACGCTGACGTCTGCATCATGGTGAGTTACACTTATTCAGATGGTTTAGAAGGTAATATTCCAGATGAAGGGTTAGACTTTTATCATGACTTATTAGAAACTGATTTAACTGGAAAAATCTATGGTGTTTGCGGTTCTGGTGACACCTTTTATCAAGACTTCTGCGTGGCAGTAGATCATTTTGCAGCGGCCTTTGAACAGACTCATGCTCAACAAGGTGCCCCTAGTGTCAAAGTTGAATTAGCTCCCGACCAAGATGATATTGCAAAGTTAGATCACTTTGCCCAAACGATCATCCAAAAATGTCAATAATCAATAAAAAGAAGACTGACAATGAAAATTTATAAAAAATACCGTAATTTTATTATCTATAGTATTTTTGGCTTGGGCGCCTCTATTCTCAATGTTTTAGTCTTTAACTGGCTGCATAATCATGTGCAAATCACCATGTTAATTGCTAATACAGTGGCGTGGTTTGTTGCAAATCTTTTTTCGTTTGCAGCTAATAAACATATTGTCTTTAAGTCACGCTATCAAGCTCCCAAAACTCTCTTAAAAGAAATAGGTCTCTTCTTATCGCAACGATTAGCTGCTTTAATCTTAGATAACATCTTGATGTGGGTGGGAATTAACTGGCTGCACTGGCAAAATTTGTTGGTCAAAATCATCGACCAACTAATTGTGGGACTAGTGAACTACTTCTCCACCCGGGCTATCTTTACTCATGAGAATAAGTTATTGCTGCAAAGATTAGAAAAAGCGCGTTTGCGCCAAAAATCTTGGCAGCAAAAGCAAAAAAAATCTCCTTCTGATTAAAAATGAAGGGGATTTTTTTATAAGCAACCTAATAAAAACTTGGACGTCAGAAATTCACTTGATGAGC
>NZ_SCHP01000026.1 GCF_013607485.1 Bombilactobacillus bombi | reverse complement strand
CGCATGGGTTCGACTTTTTTATTAGTTTTTGTATACAAACTTAAAAGTTATCAAATTTTTATTTGTGTAATTGTTTTTTTAGGATAACAGTGTTATCCTAATTGCTATTGGAGAAAATATTACTGACAAAAAGACCGCAATATAATCAATAATTGTAGATAATAAGGAGTGGATAGCAATGAGCCAAAATAATACAAAGACAAAAATTATTGATTTAACTATTCAAGAAATCAGCCAAAAATCTTGGCAAAGTTTTTCCTTACGACCACTTTTACGCCAATTAGGCCTGACTACGGGTGCCTTTTATAAGCATTTTAAAGACAAGGACGACTTGTTTAAAATTGTAAGTAAGCAATTATCTCATGATATTTATCAAAATATTTATACCAAAATTAAAACAGCTCCTAATTCTCAAGAGGCTTTGCTGCAACTGGGCTGGTCATTATTAACTTATTTTCAAGAGCAACCTGAAGTTATGGATTTTTTATTTTTTAATCCTAGTGTCAATTATCTTTATCAGAGTAATACTACTGAAGCCAATGATTTTGAATTATATAACTTAACACAACAAATTATTGTTCAATTAGTTTTTAATCCTCATGAACGCGATGAATTCTTTATTAAGATTTGGTCATTTATTCAAGGATATGGTTTTTTAATTAAAAATAAAATAGTACTGCCAGATCGCAATTTATTAAAAAGTACACTCAAACAATTTTTAGGAGAATAAATATGTTACAAAATAATATTTTAATAATCTATTGCCACCCTTACGCACATAGTTTTAATCACGCGGAACTTGCAGCAGTGCAACATAATTTACACCAACACCGACAAGAATATACTTTAATTGATTTATATGCTGATAAATTTACGCCAGTATATGATCAAGAAGAATTACGCCTTTTTCATACAGGTCAAACTCATGATCCCTTAGTAACTAAATATCTCGATTTACTACGAAATTGCCAAGGAATTGTTTTTATTACACCAATTTGGTGGAATGAAATACCCGGCATGTTAAAGGGATTTATTGATAAGGTCATGAAAGAGGGGCCGGGTTTGTCTCATACCGTTACTAAAACCGGAATAAAAGGCGAGTTAACTAATATCAAAAAAGCCTATGTCTTAACCACGTCAACTTCACCTACTTTTTATTTACGTTTGTTTGCTGGTAATGCACTTCAAAAAATCTTTATTAACAAAACCTTAAGGCAAATTGGCATTAAAAAGGCGCAGTGGCAAAATTTTGGTCATATTGGTGATTCGAGTCTTAAAAGGCGTAAAAAATACTTACGCCAATTATTACAGCAACCATTTGTTTTTTAAAACAATATGGAGTTGGGCAATTTTATGTCCAACTCCATATTTGCAGATTCTTGATTATCGTGAATCTAGTAAATTACCCTGCATTACGGCCATTAGCAAAATATTGCACACAGCTGCTGCTAATGCTATTTATATTTAACTTTCAAGTAAGTGTACTTAATTATTAGGCACTTTAACTAAATCTTTTTTAACTAACTCTTCAGCAATCTCTACAGTATTGCTGGCGGCGCCTCTTAACAGATTATCTGCCACTACCCACATTTGAAAAGCTCCAGCATTTTCCAAATCTTCCCGGATACGGCCAACAAAGGTTTCTTTTTTACCAGCTGCCGATAACGGTTGTGGATAAAGCTGCTCTTGCGGATTATCTTGCAAAACTAAACCAGGAGCTTGAGCAATTTCCTTGCGAATTTCAGCCACTGTGGCGCTTTTATCTTCTAGAGAGAAATAAATAGATTCTCCATGTCCAATTTCTACTGGTACACGCACACAAGTAGCCGTTACTTTGGCTCGAGATGAATCCTGATCATTAAATAAAATTTTCTTAGTTTCATGAATCATTTTCCATTCTTCATGACTATAACCGTCGTCTTCAAAGACATCAATTTGTGGTAACAAATTGAATGCTAACGGATAATGTTTTTTGTCAGAAGCTGTGGGCAAAATATTAGCCTTGCCCTCTTCACCATTTAAACGTGCTTGGGCTTGCTGAAGCATTTCGTTCCAAGCGGATTGCCCTGCTCCAGATACTGCTTGATAAGTGGAGACGATGATCTGTTCCAAGCCCCAGCGCTGATGCAGTGGTGCTAAAGCAGCTACCATTTGAATAGTCGAACAATTAGGGTTGGCAATAATACCGTGATGACAAGCTAATTGATCATCATTAACTCCTGGTACAATTAATGGAACTTGGTCATCCATCCGAAAAGCACTCGTGTTGTCTACACAAACAGCTCCTCGTTTAACTGCTTCCGGTAATAACTTTTTAGAGACGGCGCCACCTGCTGAAGATAGTACCAAATCGACCCCGCTAAATGAGTCAGGTGTCGCTTCTTCGACAATAATCTCGCGATTTTTAAAATGTAATTTTTTACCAGCCGACCGTTTAGAAGCTAAAAATCTCACGGTAGCAACTGGTATTTTTGACTGCTCCAATTCACTAATTAAGCGACTTCCTACCGCTCCTGTTGCTCCTAAAATAGCTACCACATATCTTTTCATAATTAATTAACCTCCATTGTTAAGAACTTTTTAATACGCTGCATTGCCAGATGGAGATTCTCATCACTGGTAGCATAAGAAAAACGTATATAACCTTGGCCGCCTTCACCAAAGGCACTGCCAGGAGTGCCACCAACTTTAGCCTTAGTTGCTAAATCCCAGGCAAAGGCCTCATCATCTTGGTGATAAGCTGCTGGAATTTTCACAAAAATATAAAAGGCCCCTTCACTTGCGATAGCTTCTAAGCCCATTTCTTGTAATGATTGCATTACATAATCTCGTCTTTTTTGATAGATTTTACGAGCAGCAAGAGGATCAGCATCACCATTTACAAGTGCTTCAGTGGCTGCGGCTTGGGCCGGATTAGAGGGCGCCGTTACCAAAAAAGCATGCATTTTTTTAATGATTTTAATTAGTTGCTCAGGACCAGTAACATAACCAATCCGATAACCTGTCATCGCATGAGATTTAGAAACTCCATTAATTAATAAAGTTCGCTCTGGGACGTAACGGGCAATGGACACATGCTCTTTTTCATAAGTTAATTCACTATAAATTTCATCCGAAATTACATATAAGTGATGCTTTTGAATGATGGCAGCCAATTGTTGTAAAACATCATCCGAATATTCACGGCCAGTTGGATTAGTCGGATAATTAAGTAAAATTGCTTTTGCTTGTGGATGTTGCTGTAAAGTTTGCTCTAAAGCGGTAGGTGTTAATACAAAGTTACTATTAGAAGTGTCAATCGCAACTAACTGGGCTTTTGTATATTGAATTATTGGAAAATATAAGGCATAAGAAGGCGTGGGAACAATTATTTGGTCTCCTGGTTGAAATAAGGCCAGCATAGTTGCCGTAATAGCTTCAGTTGCCCCAACGGTCACTACAACCTCCTTTTCAAAATTGTATTTTAATTTCTGAGAGCGATATAAGTAGTTAGCAATTGCTTTTCGCAATTCTGGTTTGCCGGCTTGGGCAGAATAGTGTGAATCATTGGCGATAATACTTTGAACCGCTGCCTCTTTGACATGTTCGGGAGTATTTAAATCTGGTTCCCCTAAAGTTAATTTAACTAAATCAGGAATCTTCTCAACTTTTTGTGCAAAGGCTCTAATTCCTGATGGAGCAATATTTTCTAAACGTGTATGTGTTATTTGATCTAAGTCAGCAGCTAATTGCGGCATATTTTAAACCCCTTATAATAAATTTTCTAATCCTACTAATAGTTCATTTAAATCTAATACTTTATTTAAAGCTAGTTGTACTCCTTGCATAAAAGAAGAGCGATCAAAAGAATCCTGACGAATAGTTAAGGCTTCCCCGACCCCGCCAAACAAGACCTGTTCGTGAGCAAGATAGCCTGGCAAACGTACTGAATGCACTTTAACACCATCATAATCAGCTCCGCGAGCAGCACTAGCACTTTCAGGAACATCAGGATTTTTTTTTCGACTTTGAGCAATTAATTGGGCGGTACTAATAGCAGTTCCTGATGGAGCATCTAATTTATCTTGATGATGCATTTCAATAACTTCCGCATCTGGAAAATACTGGGCAGCCTCTTGGGCAAATTTCATCAATAAAACCGCCGATAATCCAAAATTAGGAACAATAATTCCCCCCAGATGTTGTTCTTTTGCCAAAGATTGTAATTGCTGAATTTGGTCATTAGCTAAGCCGCTGGTTCCAACTATGGGGTGCATTTGGTGTTCAAGCGCAAACTTAGTATTTTGAAAAACCGCTTGAGGCGTAGTAAAATCAATCCAAATATCAGCTTGAATATCAATATCTGCCAACTCATCAAAAACTGCGGTCTCTGCCGGTAAATCCGAACATTGGCTTGCTTGAGGCGCAAAGGCTCCCACTAATTGACAATCTTGCTGTTTTTGAACTAGTTGTGCTGTTTTTTGACCCATTGAGCCAGTTATACCGGCAATAATAACTCTTTTCATTATTCATCGACTCCTAATTCTGCAGGCAAATGCTGGGTTAAAGCATTCGCCGGTAAATTCAAAGCCGCAGCTAACTGCTGCTTTTCAGCATCGTTTAAATCAACAATTGGCAAACGGCAACTTCCACTCGCAAAACCTTGGGCAGTTAACACTGCTTTTACAGGAGAAGGCGATGGATACATAAATAAGGCCTGCATTTTAGGCATTAAGCGACGCTGTAACTGCCCCGCAGCGGCTACATGTCCTTTATTTAATTCATCATACATTGTACGCATCGTACTACCATAAATATGGGCAGCTACTGAAATCACTCCCCACGCCCCTAAAATTTTTGCTGTTAAGGCTTGTGAATCTTCGCCGGTATATACCATAAAATCTGGAGCGGCATGTTCTACGATATATTCTAAATCTTCTAAATCAGTACACTGTTTAACACCAGCAATTTTCGGATTATGAGAAAGTTCCACAATAGTTTGTTTGGCAATTGTAATGCCAGTTCTACCAGGAATGTTATAAATCATCAAAGGTATTTGGGAATTTTTGGCGACAGCCTCAAAGTGAGCTTTGATTCCTCGCTGATTTGGTTTATTGTAATACGGCGCTACGACTAAGGCGAGATCAATGCCTTTAATTTGACTAACTTCGTGGGTAAAATCACTGGTCTGCCGGGTGTTATTGCTGCCAGTCCCCGCAATGACCGGCACCCGTCCTGCAACCATTTGTGCAAAGCGTGTATATAACTCGATTTTTTCATCATGAGTCATTGTAGCAGCTTCGCCGGTAGTACCTCCAACCACAAATCCACGTGTGCCAGTTGCCAAAAGATGTTCAATTAACTGTTCTAATCCAGGATAATCTACTTCACCACTAGCTGTAAAGGGTGTAATAATTGCTGTCATTAAATCAGCATTTTTAAAGTCAACCATTTTTATTTCCTCCTTTAATTAGTTCGTCTGCATATGTTGCTTGAAAAAACCAATCATAGCTTTGACTCCCGCTGTAATCGCAGTTTCTCGCGGATTGAATGTTGCCGAATGTAGCTGTGAGCTGTCTTGCACCCCTAGCCAAAACATTGTTCCTGGAAATTGTGCCAATAAATAGCCAAAGTCTTCGCCAGTCATGGCCGGTTGGGTTTCTTGATAATGAATTTCCGGATTATTCTGCATATAATCAATAAATTCAGCTGTTAAACGGGGATTATTTTCGACAGGCCAATAGCCTCCCTGATGTAGTTGAATATTTACTTGAGCGTCAAAACTGCGAGCAATGCCGGACCCTACTTCTTGCAAGCGCTGGTCGATGTGTTCAATCATTTTTTGCGTTAGTCCGCGAATGGTTCCTTCCAAATGAGCCTGACCGGCAATAACATTACGAATTGTCCCAGCTTGAATTTTGCCAATTGTAATTACGCCGCCCTCAATTGGGTCAACATTGCGTGAAATAATAGTCTGTATCTGCATAATCAACGCCGCGGATGCGACCACCATATCTTTGGCTTGTTGAGGATAAGCAGCATGTCCGCCTTGGCCAATCAGATCAATATCAATTTCAGTTGTACCTGCAAACAAAGTTCCCATCCGACAGCCAATCGTCCCGGCCGCTAAATCTGGCGTTACATGCAGCGCATAAAATTCATCGGGACGCCAAGCGCCTTCAAAAACTCCTTGTTCATAGGCCAATTTGCCACCATTTTGACTTTCTTCAGCTGGCTGAAAAAAGAATAACAAATTATCTTGGGGCTGATGTTCACTAAAATAATTTAAAATACCTAAAGCTACAGTCATATGTAAATCATGACCACAGGCGTGCATTTTCCCTGAATATTTTGAAGCAAACTCCAAACCTGTTGCTTCTTGTACTGGTAGACCATCCATATCGGCGCGATAGCCAATAGTTTTTTGCGGATGCGACCCCTGTACTAAAACTAATAGGGCGGTCGGTGATTGTGGTACTGTACGAATTTGTAAATATTGTTGATTAAATTGAGCAATCACTTTTTGTAAAAATTGGTGCGTTTGATGTTCTTGTAAAGCTAATTCCGGTATTTGATGGAGCTGACGGCGAATCTGAATTAGTTGTTCTGCAGTTAATATTGCCATATCCTCACAACTTTCTTAAATCTTTTTCAATCGCTGTCTTTTGGGCAGTCTGTTGATCATTAGTCTTAACAAATTGTGCTGGCACTCCGGCAACTACTGTATTAGCGGGGACATCTTTAGTCACAACTGCCCCGGCAGCTACTACTGCTTTCGCACCGATTTGTACTCCTTCTAAAATAACAGCATTAGCACCAATTAAAACATTATCACCAATTGTGACTGGCTGCGCAGATGCTGGTTCTATCACCCCGGCAACTACCGCCCCGGCGCCAACGTGCGTATTGGCTCCAATTACAGCGCGTCCGCCTAATACGGCATTCATATCAATCATAGCACCCGGACCAATTTCAGCACCAATATTAATTACTGCTCCCATCATAATAACTGCATTATCCCCAATAGTTACATGATCACGAATAATAGCACCCGGCTCAATTCGGGCCTTAATATCTTTGGTATCTAATAAGGACACTGCTGAATTACGACTCCAGCTTTCTATTTGGTAATCAACAATTTCTTTTGCATGTTGCTCAATAAAAGGCTTCAAAACTGCCCAATCACCAAAGACCACCCCGCTAGTTGTTTCGGTAAAGCTCTTAACTTCTTGAGGCCAGGTTAACTGAGATAATTGGCCTTTAACATAGATTTTGACCGGAGTTTTTTTGGGTGCAGTACCAATAAAATTAATAATTTCTGCAGCACTTAAGTGTTTCATTTTTAATCATCCTTTTTTAAATGGTAAAAGCAGTCATTTCTAACTAAATCCGCATAGCTTTCGCGCTTAATCACGATTTGAGATTGTTGATTTTCTACAAAGACTACCGCTGGCCGACCAACACGATTATAATTAGAGGCCATACTATAACCATAGGCTCCGGTAGCTAAAACGGCGATAATATCTCCTGAATGGGTTACAGGCAAATTTAGTGAATCAATTAAAATATCACCAGATTCGCAATACCGCCCCGCCAAACGTACTTCTTCTTGTGGTTCTTGCAGAGGTGCCCGCGCCAAAACCGCTTCATATTGGGCTTGATAAAGTGCAGGTCTAATATTATCACCCATCCCACCATCAACACTAATATATGGCCGCAAATTAGGAACATCTTTACGGGCACCAATAGTATAAAGACTATAACCAGCAGATCCGACAATCGAGCGTCCTGGTTCAATCCAAATTGTAGGAATTTTTAAATTAAACTTTTGCGCATTGGTGCGAACAGTTTGGCTGATAGCATGGATAAAAGTAGCCGGAGTCAAGGGGGTGTCAGCTTGAGTATAACTAATGCCAAAACCGCCACCTAAGTTCAAAATATCTGGTTGATATTGATATTTTTGTGACCAGTCAGACACCAGTTGCATTAATTTTTGTATTTCTAATTCAAAACCATCCACTTCTAAAATTTGTGATCCGATGTGAGCATGCAGACCAATTAACTGCATTTGTGGATTTGACAACACTTGAACTAAAGCCTTTTCTGCTTGTCCACTCCGAATGTCAAACCCAAATTTACTATCTTCTTGACCAGTTTGAACATATTGATGAGTATGTGCACTAATGCCCGGCGTAACCCTCAGCATTACCTTAATTTTTTTCTTAGTTGACTGTAAAATCTGACTCAATAATTCAATCTCATAAAAATTATCAAGAATGATGGCACCGACTTGATTTTGTACAGCTAAAAGTAATTCTTGATAAGTCTTATTATTACCATGAAAACTGACTTTAGACATTGGAAAATCTGCCTGCATGGCGGTAAATAACTCGCCACCAGATACAACATCAATATGACCGCCCAATTGTTTAATCAATTGGTACATAGCAATCGCAGAAAAAGCCTTGCTAGCATAACTAATGGCATAATCTAAATTTTCTTTGATAAAAGCATCTTGAAAGGCCTGATATTGTTGCCGAATTTGTGCTACATCATAAACTACTAAAGGTGTTTTATACTCTTTAGCCAGCTCCAAAGCGTCTAAACCGCCAATTGTTAAATGTCCTTGAGTATTAGTTTGAAATTCCGGCATCCAACCACCTCCATTAATTTTTAGCATAAAAAAACTCTTTTGCGCAGCTGCAAACAAAAGAGTCCCTCAAATAATTTTATTCTCTGGTATCAATTTTGTCGATAGCGCTCCGCAAATTAAAATTTGCGACAGTCCACAATTTATTAGATTGTGTCCCAGCTAATTAATTACTGCAATAATTAACGCTTCGGCAATCGCCCCTTTTGCTAGATTCTACACTCTTGCAGGAGTTCCGCTAGCTAATCATGTTGATTGCGACCTCTTCGATTAATAAAAATCTTATTATTAATTAATGCTAAAGTCAATAGTTTTAATAATTTATTAATCAAAAAGTGAATAAATTTTTCGCATCCTTTTCTAAAAGCCTATTCCAGCTGGAGTCTAGAGCAATGTTAATAATTAGCTGTTGCCAAATTAGATTAAAATGTTAAAATTCAAGCTAATCATATTTAAACTATTTTAATCCAGAAGAAAGGTATTGTTTATGAAAGTTGTAAAATTTGGCGGTAGTTCCTTGGCCAATGGGGAACAATTTCAAAAAGTAATTAATATTATTCACGCAGATCCTGCAAGGAAATTAATTGTCACGTCAGCTCCAGGTAAAAGATTTACCGGAGATACAAAAGTAACAGATTTATTAATTAAATACGCCCAAACTGTCATCCAACAAGAAAATTATACAGCAATCATGGAGCAAATTTGGTCACGTTATCAAGAAATTGCTGATTATTTTGCAATTTCACAAAAATTATTACTACCTTTAAAAACAGAGCTTAAGGATTTAGCTGTTAATACTTATAGTAATACTGATTATCTAATGGCGGCCTTTAAAGCCCATGGCGAAAAAATTAATGCTCAGCTGTTAACTATAATTTTACAGCAGCAAAATATCTCAGCTCGCTTTTTGGATCCGCAAACAGCAGGCTTATTAGTCAGTGATGTTGCTAATGACGCCCAAGTGCTAGATCAAACCTATCTGAATTTAAAGCAGTGGCAACATGTCCAAGATTTGCTGATTGTACCCGGTTTTTACGGGGTTACCCATAAGGGACAGATTGCTACTTTTTCTCGGGGCGGATCAGACATTACCGGAGCCATTTGGGCTCGTGGTTTACAAGCAGAGCTTTATGAAAATTTCACCGATGTGAACGCTATTTATGCTGCTAGCCCTCAAATTGTCAAACAGCCAACAGCAATTAAAGTTATGACTTATCGGGAACTTCGAGAATTATCATATGCTGGATTTTCTGTTTTTCATGATGAAGCTTTGATTCCAGCAATTGAAGGTCAAATTCCCATCAACGTTAAGAATACTAATCACCCTAACCTGCCAGGCACTATGATTGTTCCAGAACAACACTTTCATCCCCAAAATATTATTACTGGAGTTGCCAGTTCTAATCATTTTGCGGCCTTATATTTGCATCGTTATTTATTAAATAAAGAAGTCGGTTTCACTTTGAAATTACTGCAAATTTTTTATCAATATAATATTTCTTATGAACATATGCCTTCTGGAATTGATGATTTAACGGTAATTTTTGACAAACGTCAATTTACAGAAAAATTACGCCAACAGTTGTGTCAAGAAGTGAAAGCAGTTTTAAAACCGGATTATCTTGAATGGATTGACGACTATGCGATTATTATGGTTGTCGGTGAAGGTATGCGTAATAAAATTGGCGTAATGAATCAAATTACTCAGCCCTTAGCGAAGAATCATGTTGCTATTCATATGATTAACCAAGGCGCCTCAAGAATTTCCATTATGCTGGGTACTAAACAAGCTGATGCTGCTATTACGGTATCGCAAATTTATCAACAATTTTTCAATCATTAAATAAAGGAGTACAGAAAAATGGTGAAACTGCAAAAAGTTCATGGATCCCAGAATCAATTTTTTTTACTTGATCAAACTACTCTGCAACAACCGCTTACCGAAAACGAATTGATTACTTTAACAAGGCACTTAACTAATGTTCACACTGGAATACTAGGAGGTGCTGATGGGCTCTTAGTAGTTAGTCAATCGCAGCATCCAAAAGCTTTAGGTAAAATGCAAGTAATCAACACTGATGGTACTATTGCTTCCATGTGTGGCAATGGCTTACGTACTGTAGGGCGTTACTTAGCTGAAAAATATCATCAAAAAGATTTTATCGTTGAAACCGCGCAAGCCGACTTACAAGTTAGCTGCCAGCCAGATTGGTCAGCCAATGTTAAAGCTATGAGTGTAGAAATTAGCCCTGTTAGTTTTGAAGCTTCCGACCTTCCCTTTACTAATTTAGGTACCAATCAGCTCATTAATACTGCAGTACCAGTTTTAGCAACAGATTTAAAATTTACTGCGGTAGCAGTACCTAATCCCCATTTGATTAGTTTTGTCAGTGCTGATACTTTAGAAAGTAACCTGCTTGAACATCTCGGGACTAAATTAAATCAACCAAATCCATATTTTCCTGATGGGGTTAATGTGAGCTTTGCAAGAATTATTAATGAAAAGACACTTTTTGTAAGGACTTTTGAACGTGGAGTTGGTTTTACTAATGCTTGCGGTACTGGAATGTCGGCTACCAGTTTAGCTTTTGCCTTGAATAATCCCTCAGCAAATATTTTTGATCAACTACTAACAATTTATAATCCTGGCGGCTATGTCCAAACTCGTGTCCATCAAAATGACGATAATTATTGGATTGAACTTATTGGAAATGCCACCATTACTCATTATTTAGAGATAGATGAAGCAGATTTACATCATAATCTTACGCCTCATAATATTAAAATTACAGCAACCTCCGAAGATGCGGCCTATCGCCACTTTATTGCCCAACACGAAGGTTATTAAATTAGACAAATAAAATAAATATCTTTCGGCTGCGATTGCAAATCAGTCAGCAATTGCCAACCATGAGAACCAATTGCCATAGTAGGAGATTCAATATGCTGGATAAAAATTATCGGTTGCTGCTGTTGTCGATAAATAGCTATTCGCTGATTAACTACCGTGACTACTTGCCGACAATGAGCAATTTGTGCTCATTCATTTTGCAAATCAATCACAATTAATGCTTGAGCCATTTAATTATCTCCTCATAAATTATTGTTATTATGGCACGTTCAAAAGTTTTAGCCAAGTATCAATAGCAGTATACTGTTAATAAACAGGAGGTTTTTATGAAATTAAATCAATTTGCGATTAAACCTACAACGCTGGCACAAGAAATTAACGAATTAAAAAGAATCAAATTTATTTCTGATGATTTTTTAAAGTCAACACCTCAACAAGCATTACAGCAACTTTTACAGGCTAGTTTTCCTGAATTGACAACTGCCACAGCCCAAAAGGAACAATTAAAAACTTTAATGGCCACTTCAAAACAAAATGCTGCAGAATATTTGCAGCAGCCTATTGTAAATTCTCAAGCCTTTTACAATCTCTATTTTCAATTATTAGGCTTTGAAGTAGGACAAGATTTTGATTTAGACCAGCCACTAAAAATCAACTCTCAACTCCATTATCCCCAATTTAAGAACACACAATTAACTACCCCAGAATTAGCGCATGGTTGGTACCAGCTTTTAATTACCCACACCGTTCATGGACAAACATTTTTAGATGAACTTACAAGCCGGGGCTATTTTCAAAAATTAGCGCTCGATCCACAAACAGAACGACCGCTAATTTTTAATGGGAAGGCTCAAGCAGTTTATGATACGCAAAAATTAATTCATGAAGTAGTATATGTTGAAGCAAGTCTTGACAGTGATCATGATGGTCAAAGAGATTTACTAAAAGTTGAAATTGTTCGTCCACACGAATCTAATCAACAACCGGTTCCAGCTCTTTATACAGCATCGCCTTATAATCAAGGAACCAATGACATTGCCGGCGAAAAAATGACACATAATGTTAATGTAGCTTTACAGCCAAAAACAACCACAAATTCTACATTAAACTCTCATGTCTCTTCAACTCTTCCCCTGCCGCAAGCTCGGGTCAACAAAGGACAAACTACCCAGGCACAAGCAAGTTTTGGCAATAGTTTTAGTTATAGTCTGAATGACTATTTTTTGGCGCGGGGTTTTGCAGTCGTCTATGCAGCAGGAATCGGAACTAAAGATTCTCAGGGCTTGCGTACTTGTGGTGATGAGCAGGAAACTAAGTCCACAACTGCTATTATTGAATGGCTCAATGGAAGTCGCCAAGCCTTTACTGATAAAACCCAACAAATTAGCATTACTGCATGGTGGTGTAATCATCATATTGCAATGACCGGACGTTCATATTTAGGAACGTTAGCAATAGCCGCTGCTACTAGTGGTGTTGCTGGATTAAAAACAATTATTGCCGAAGCAGCAATCTCAAGTTGGTATGATTATTATCGTGAAAATGGCCTAGTAGTAGCCCCCGGCGGGTTTCCCGGTGAAGATGCTGATGTCTTGGCTGAAGAAACTTTTTCACGGCAAAAACAGGCGGGCGATTTTTATCAAATACAATCAACTTGGCAACAGCACTTACAAAAATTAACTCACGATCAAGAACGTTCTACTGGTAACTATAATGATTTTTGGGATCAACGAAATTACCGCAACGATATTGACCATATTACAGCAGACATAGTTATTGTTCATGGCCTAAATGATTGGAATGTTAAACCCAAGAATGCTTATAAATTTTGGCATGCTCTTAAAAATCTGCCAATAACAAAAAAACTCATATTGCACCAAGGACCGCATATTTATATTAATAACTTTCGTTCATTAGATTACACCGATATGATGAATCTATGGCTTACCCATGAATTATACGAAATTGATAATCAGGCTGAAAAGATTTTGCCGGATGTTTTAATTCAAGATAATGCTGCAGCAGAAACCTGGCATCAGCAAACCGATTGGGGCAGTCTTAATAATTCAAAACAGATATTTTATTTACAAGATGACCAATTGCAAACTAAACCAGTGCCCCCAGATTTAGCACCACAAAGATATTGTGATTATTTAATTCCCGATAAATTTCATTACTACACTCAGCATCTAGATAGTTGGCAAGCAGCTCTCATGCAGAATGATTCTGACTTAGCAGCAACACGGCTAATTTTTAAAACAGTAAAACAAACTAAACCACTAGTTCTAGATGGGCGCCCACAAGTTCGATTGCGAATTGCTAGTGATCAAAACGTCGGACTTTTAAGCTGTCGCTTAGTTGATTATGGTGATTGTCAACGCCTAACAAAATTGCCGCAGACTTTAGAAACACAGGCTTTTGATCTAGGCTATCATTACCAAAAAGAAGATTTACGTGAATACCAGTTAGCACGTTCTAAAAGCTCATTCCAGCTGATTACTCTCGGACATATGAATTTACAAAATCGACAGAGTCGTACACGAGTCGTACCCATTGTTCCCGGTGAGTTTTATGAGGTCAATCTAACCTTACAACCAACACATTACCGCTTACTTCCAGGGCATCAGCTGGGACTGATAATTTATGCGACTGATTTTGCAATGACAATCAGAGGTAATCAGGCAATCACTTACCAAATTGATTGTACTCATTCACAATTAATCTTGCCTATTAGTTAATAAAATAATTTTAAATACCAAAAATACCAGAGTAAAATTGCTCTGGTTTTTTTATAAGGCAGATTACAAGTTTAATCAGAACAAGCTCTAAAAACTTCAATGACAGTCCGATAATTGTGCAGCTTTAAAGGCCGATTATTGATCAGTTCAACAGCTTCCAACACTTGATCAGCAGTCACTTGCTCAAAGCTCGTTTTCTTCGGAAAGAACCGGCGCAGCTTGCGGTTAAAATACTCATTGCTGCCCCCGTTCCCAAGGTGAATAAGGATGACAGAAATAAGCAGTTAAGCCATAATACTGTTCCAAGCTTTGATACTTGGCAAATTCTTTACCATGATCTACCGTAATGGCTTTTCACTGTGCTGCCAAAACGCTGCATAAAGCTCACAAAAGCCTGGTTTAAAGACTGGTCCGTACGATCTGGAGCTTTCAGAGCCCAAAGTAAGCGACTGCTGCATTCGACAAACGTCACTAAACAAGCCTTACTTTGCCCACGACTGGATAAAACCGTATCGACTTCCCAATGACCAAACTCTGGCCGTTGCTCAATACTGGTGCCGGTTTGATATTGTCCACGTGTCTCTTGGCAGCGCTGGCGGCGCCAGTTGCGATCAGGCAGGTCCTCTGGCAATCAAAAGTTAATTTATCTTATTGGAGTAAAAGAGCTCTCGCTCCGCGGTCAAACTGTGATAAAGTAGTAGTTCCCAAAGTAATCTCTACTTTCATGGTTTGTGTCGTAACTACCATTGTAAAGGAATTACTTTGAGTTTTTTAGATTAATGCTGTTTGGATTAATTATAGAACCTGCGATTTATTTTTATCACTTTATGTTATAATATGCATAATAACGTTTGAGGATATTACATAAAAAGTCCTGAATAGACTAGACTTTGGAGAAGTGAAGTCTGCATCATATTATCATTAGTTTAACCAACCAGCAGACATTTGACAATTCCTACCTAGATTATTGATGTTAGTCTTGACGTTGCTTTATCAACGGTTTGTTCTTTTAGCTATTAAAAAGCGTATTAATATTCAGATATTTAAGCTGACCGATGTCCAACCATTAACTTTTAACTTTTAACTTTATTATGGCGGCAAAAATTACCAATCAGCACATTTATTAGCTAGTCAGGCTATTTGAATTAGCCATTAAAACAAAAGTTAGCGTTGTAAGAGATTAATTTTTTGGTGTCGAATCGTAAAAATATGCAATCAGATTCTCAAGTTAATAATTAATATTAAAGTAGCTACACCACCATTTGGAATAATCTTTGTGGTATTAAACATAATCTTGCTCTTTCCCTAGCTGGGTTACACACAAGGTTAAAACAATGTTTATTGTGGATACTATCAAAAAATTAACAAGCACTACGTGTATGTTCCTAGATATATGTATAATTTAGGTATTTATTAAATTGACTATAAAATTATAAAATGGAGATAAAATTTGAATAACATTTTGGAAACAAATAATTTAACAAAAAAAATTAAAAAAAATGAAATATTACATGGTGTTTCGATTCATGTTGCTGAAAACTCTGTCTATGGGCTTTTAGGACCCAATGGAGCTGGAAAATCCACTTTGCTAAAAATATTAACAGGTGCATGGAATAAAACCTCTGGTGAAATTTTATTTGAAGGTAAATTATGGAATAAAAATGTATTAAAAAGAATCGGTGCTATGATTGAAGGCCCTGCAATCTATCCTAATTTAACAGCTTATGAAAATTTAAAAATATTAACTATATTATTAGATATTAGAGAAAGTAGAATTGATGAAGTCTTAACTATAGTAAAATTACAACAAGCTAAAAACAAATTAGTTAAAAATTTTTCTCTAGGTATGAAACAACGGCTTGGTATCGGTATGGCTATGATAAACTCACCGAAACTTCTAATTTTAGATGAACCTACAAACGGTTTGGATCCTATTGGAATACAAGAATTAAGAGATTATATAATTTCATTATCAAGAGAAGGAAAAACCGTTATAGTTTCTAGTCACATACTTACTGAAGTACAACAAATATCAGATAAAATAGGAATAATTGTTAATGGCTATTTAAAATATGAATCTGAAAATCAAAAGGGAACAAATAATCTTGAAAATATCTTTATGCAAACTATAAAAGAGGAAAAATTAAAAAATGATTATTCATGAAATTAAAACAGAATTATTAAAAGAAAAAAGATCTGCAAATAGTAAGCTTTTAATTATTGTTCCTATTATTTTTGCTCTTTTTAGTTTAGTAATGAACCTATTAATGGGGCCAAGCCCTAATGGAAGAAGCAATTTTGTAGCAGCAGCATTTAATTGGTATCCATTAATGATTCTACCTTCTATTATTTCATTGTTTGTGTGTAATATAATAAATAAAGAATATAGTCATCATATTATATTAAATAAAATGTGTGACTATAAGTTAATTAATTTTTATCTATCAAAGTGTTTTGTAGTAGTAATAGAAACCGCTATAATTATACTAATTTCCTCTGTACTGACTTTTATTATCTGCAAACTACTTGGCCAATATATACTATTAAGCCAGCTATTGATGGCTAGTTTGGCATTACTAATTGGAAGCATACCAATAATGTTAATTAGTTTTATTTTAAAATATGTTTTCAACAATATATTTGTTATTATCATAAATTTTATTGCAGGACTTGCAGCTTCCATTGTTTCAACTAGTAAGTTATGGATTTTATATCCATGGAGTCTTAATTTGAGGTTCATGGCTTCTATCCTGAAAATTCATCCTAACGGTACTTTTTTAAAGTCAACGGATAAGCTTGCACAAGTAATAAATACACCTAATATATTAGTTATTTCTGTTTTGGATTGTTTGTTTCTTTTAATTTTTTATATTTATATAATAAATCTAAAAAAGGACAAATCTGAATGATTAAAATAATATATGCACAATTTTTAAAAACTAAAAGGC
>NZ_SCHP01000025.1 GCF_013607485.1 Bombilactobacillus bombi | reverse complement strand
GTTATAGTATCGCTTCTGAAGGTATTGATAAGGTGAAAATTTCAACTAATGCACCTTATTTTGGGGTTTGGTCAGCTTATCCACAAAAGGGTGATTTTGTTTGCCTCGAGCCATGGTGGGGGCTGGCAGATGCTCAAGATAGTAATGGCCAAATAAGCCATAAATTTGGCATTAATCAATTGCAGCCTTTACAAGTTTTTAATGCTAGTTGGTGTGCCAAATTTAATTAGATGAAATTAATATATATTAAAAAATTATTTTTTTAGTTGACATTAAGGAAAATTAATTATATTATTTTGTCAATAGCTAATGAGAATATAATAAACAAAATGATCAGGGGAAGTAACTTGGTAAATTATGCACAGAAAGCCTTTGTTGTTGAGATAAGGCCATAATTACCAGTGAAAATGACCTGTGATTGGTGCGCTGAGTTGACAGAGTCAATAAGGTGGCAATGGTTGGTACTCTTTATTGTACACGCGTATAATTTTGTACGTTGATAAGGAGGTAAGTGTAAGCTTATCTCGAATTAGAATGGTACCGCGGAGATAGTAACCGCTTCTAACTGACTGTTTTACAGTTAATTAGGAGCGGTTTTTTTTGTTCCCATTAACTAAATAAATTTATTGAGGGTGAAAGATATGAAAAAGTTTAGTAGCGTTATTCGGCGAGTTTTAGTAATTTTGACATGTTTAAGTGTTGCTATATTAGCAGTTGGTTGTGGCAGTCAAAATTCCCAAGAAAAGACTGTTAAAGTCGGAATCAATAATGCTGATGAAGCAGTTTGGAAAGTAGTGCAGAAAAAGGTCAAAAAAGAACATATTAATTTAAAAATTATGGAATTTTCCGATTATAATCAGCCCAATACTGCTTTATCACAAGGTGAATTAGACATTAACGCTTTTCAACATCGTTTTTTCTTGAGTAATTGGAATAAAGCTCATCATACTAACTTGGTAGCGATTGGAGATACGGTGATTCAACCCATGACAATTTACTCAAATAAGATTAATAGCATTAAACAGTTAAAAGCTGGAGCTAAAGTAGCTCTTCCTAATGATGCTTCTAATGAAGCTCGGGCCTTACAGTTATTAGAAAATGCAGGTCTTATTGTCTTAAAGAATACACATAAAAAACTACCTTCGACCAAAGATGTTCAGACTAATAAGTTAAACTTAAAATTTAATGTTTTAGATGCTGCTCAAACAGCTCATTCTTTAGGAGATGTAGATATTGCGGTTATTAACGGTAATGTTGCTAATGCAGCAAAATTGAGCCCTAAAAAAGCCATTTATCAAGAAAAGGTTTCACAGCAGTCTAAACCATGGATTAATATTATTGTTGCTAATAAAAAGGACCAACATAACCCAACTTATAAGAAAATCGTCAAAGCTTATCAAACAAACGATGTTGCCAAAGAAATTAAACGGGTTTATGGCCAAGGAGCAGTGACAGTTTGGAATAGTAAATTTTAACTAAGGAGTAAAAATTATGAAAAATATTAATGATCCATTAATTCAAGAATCATTACGTGAGTTAGGTGATTATGTAGCTTTGCCATCAGTATCAGCTAAAGAGCAAGCTCAACCACAAACAGCCCAATTTTTAAGTAAGTTATTAAGTACTTTAGGAGCAAAAGTTAAAATTTTGGATGACTTTTCAGTACCCTTGGTATATGGAGAAATCAAGCCAAAACAGGCGAGTGATACTACGATTTTGATTTATAATCATTATGACGTTCAGCCGGAAGAACCTTTGGATTTGTGGGAATCTGATCCGTTTACTTTAAAAATTACTACTGACAAGTTAATTGGTCGGGGAACTTCCGATTGTAAAGCTGATTTAATCAGTCGGATTACAGCTTTAAAAATTTATCGGCAGGAACATGGCGATTGGCCTTGTAATGTTAAATTTTTAGTAGAGGGTGAAGAAGAAGTTGCAAGTGAGCATTTGCCAGATTATTTAGCTAAATATCATTATTTATTAGCGGCAGATTTGGTTATTTGGGAATCGGGAAAGAAAAATGAGCAAGAGCAGTTTAGTATTGAAGGCGGTAATAAGGGTATTTTATGTTTTGAATTAGTTGCTAATTCTGCCGCTATTGATCTCCATTCATCTTTTGCTGCAGTAGTAGACAGTGCTACTTGGCGTTTAGTTGCTGCGTTAAATACCTTGCGAACTAGTGATGGCTATATTAAAGTACCAGGATTTTATGATGATGTAATAACACCCACAGCTCGGGAGCAAGAATTGGTTGCACAAGCAGCTACTCCTGATTTGCAGAAAAAGTGGAATTTGAAGTTGCCGTTATTAAAAAATAAGTCTGTGAATTATAATTTAACATTTAGCCCTACAATTAATATTGAAGGTTTTAGCAGCGGTTGGGAAGCTAATGGCGTGAAAACTGTAACTCCTAAAACAGCAAGCGCTAAATTAGAATTTCGTTTAGTACCTAATCAATCTCCACAAGATATTTTTAATAAATTAACTAAGTATTTACAAGAACAAGGCTTTGGTGATATTGAAGTCCGTTACTTATTAGGTGAATCTGGATACCGTTGGGACTTACAACAGCCCTTGGTAGATAAGTTAATCCAGACTGCTCAAGACTGTTATGGTGGCAAAGATCAGGTGGAGCTCTTGCCTTCTAGTCCTGGTACAGGTCCAATGTATTTAGTTAATAAATATACTCATGCACCAATTGTTGCTTGTGGTGTTAGTTATAGTAAAGCGGGCGATCACGCTCCTAATGAAAATATTCGTATCCAAGATTATCTTGAATTTATTGAGTTCTTTGGGCAATTTTTAAGTAAAGTGTAGGTAGAGATTAATGGCAAAGGCAAGTCCAATTATTGAATTAAAAAATATTGGCGTCCAATTTTCACAAAAAGAACAACTAATTGATGCTGTGAAAGATGTATCGCTAACAGTAAATAAGGGTGACGTTTATGGAATTATTGGATATTCTGGTGCAGGAAAGAGCACCTTGGTACGAGTTATTAACTTATTGCAACGACCTACAGTAGGTGCAGTAACTGTTAATCACAAACAAATGCTAAAGTTAACGCCTAAACAACTCCGTGACGAAAGAAAAAATATCGGCATGATTTTTCAACATTTTAATTTATTAAATTCCCGTACTGTTTATGGTAATGTCGATTTTCCATTGATGGATTCCCAATTGTCAGCAGCTCAGCGTCAACAAAAAGTTAATAAATTATTAGATTTGGTGGGTTTAAGTGACAAAGCACAAAATTATCCTTCACAACTATCTGGTGGTCAAAAACAGCGTGTAGCAATTGCTCGTGCTTTAGCCAATGATCCCGAAATTTTAATTTCTGATGAAGCCACTAGTGCACTTGATCCTGAAACTACGACAGAAATTTTAAATTTATTAGGTTATTTGAACCAGTCTTTAGGTATTACGATTGTTATTATTACCCATGAAATGGACGCCATTAAACAAATTTGCAACCGAGTAGCAGTTATGGATCAAGGTAAATTAATCGAAGAGGGAAGTCTCCTGAAAATTTTTGGCCATCCACAGCAGGCTTTAACACAAAAATTTGTTGATTCTTCTACCCAATTAGGACCGGCTTTACAAGAAATTAAAAAGAGCCATATTTTACCAGAGAATTCTAAACATCTAATTGAGTTAAACTTCTTAGGCGATGTGACGGAAGAGCCAATGGTCGTTGAATTGTATAAACGTTTTAAAGTAGAGGCTAATATTCTTTTTAGTAATATTGAGCAATTACAAGGGACAACAGTAGGCATTATGCTTTTGGCTTTATCAGGTCAAGATGAGGACATTCAAGCTGCTTTGCAGTATTTAAATCATCTCCAGGTCAATGTCAAACAAGTTAATTTAGCACAGATAGAGGTGGGATAAATGGAGCATTTAATACAACAGTGGCTGCCCAATGTAGTTACCAACTGGAGTGGCGATAATGGTTTTGAAATAGCTATTTATCAAACATTATATATGACCTTTGTCAGTGCGGCTTTTGCAGGTATCTTAGGCCTTATCTTAGGTATTGCGCTGTTAGTAACTGATAGTAAAGGTATTTTGCCACATAAAAAATTTTATTATGTTTTAGATAAATTGGTAAATCTTTTTCGATCTATTCCCTTCGTAGTATTATTAGCGGTAATTGGTCCTTTTACTAAATTAATTGTGGGCCAAACAATTGGACCTACTGGCGCTTTAGTACCACTAATCTTAGGAACAGCTCCATTTTTTGCTCGCCAAGTCCAATTAGCTTTAGTTGAAGTTGACCCCGGAGTAGTTGAAGCTGCTCAAGCAATGGGTTTATCACCTTGGAAAATTATTGTACATGTTTATTTAAAAGAGGGCTTACCAGAATTAATTCGTTCCGCAACTTTAACTTTGATTAGTTTAATTGGATTAACTGCGATGGCTGGAGCTGTTGGTGGCGGCGGTTTAGGCAATATGGCAATTGCCGTAGGTTATCAGCGCTTTGAAAATGACGTCACCATTGTATCAATGATTTTAATTTTGATATTGGTATTTATTGTTCAAGGTATTGGCGATTTTGTTGTTAAAAAATTGCAACATTAATTTAAAACAGCTAAAGTCAGCCATAAAGTTTAATTGAATTTTCTATAATATTAGATAGGTCTGGGATAGATTTTGTCCTAGACCTATCTTTTTTGAAACACAACGAATACTAATAAATAAGGAGACAGAGGTATAAAATAGCCTCTATCTCCCTTATTTAATTATCATTAAAGTTTGAAATTAACTTAAAATCCGCTACAATGTAATTTGTTTTCTAAATTTAAAACACTTAACCGAACACTTGTTCTGGTGTATAATTATTTGTGGGATTTTTTCCGCAAATAGTATACTAACCCAAGATGCACAATATTTTCTTGATGGTGTGCTAAGCGTTTAATATTTGGTAAGTGCCTTACGTAAACAATAATTGTGACAACAATTGCAGCCAGCATTAAAAAATAATCGTGGATAAAAAAAGTTATTAAAGTAAAAATTGGCATTACTACTAAGCTGGCAATACTAACGGTACTCGTCAATAAGACTAGTGTTAAAAACATACCAGCAGCAACTAAAAAAAGTGGCGGATTGTAAGCCAATAAAATTCCGGAACCAGTGGCAACAGCTTTACCACCTTTAAAATGTAAAAAAATAGGAAAGCAATGTCCAATAACTGCAGCAATTCCCACTAAGAGCATCCACTGTTTGCCAGGGACATTTAAAAAGAGTGGTAAACTTGCTCCAAGTGTTCCTTTGAAAATATCCAATAACAAAACTGTGACTCCAGGAAAAAAGCCAAAGGTTCTAAAGGTATTAGTAGTACCAATATTACCGCTGCCTAATTGACGTATATCCTGGTGAAAGTACAATTTTCCCAGTAAGTAAGCTGAGGGAATAGAGCCAATTAGGTATGCCAAAGTAAAACAAATTATAAGTTTCAAGTTTAAACCTCCAAAGATACTTAAGTATTAATAATGAGTATCAGTGATATTTTAATACAAATTAAATAAAGATTCTGTTCTTTTTTGAAAGTGAGATACGATAATGGCTAAAAAGCAGCAATATGATGATTCTTCAATTCAGATTTTACATGGTTTAGAAGCAGTACGCAAACGTCCAGGCATGTATATAGGTTCAACTGATGCCCGAGGCTTACATCATTTAGTTTATGAAATTGTTGATAATTCAGTCGATGAAGCGTTAGCAGGATTTGGCAAAAATATTGACGTAACTATTAATGCTGATAACTCGATTACAGTTTGTGATCAAGGTCGTGGTATGCCCACGGGTATGCATGAATCTGGAATACCAACTATCGAAGTTATTTTAACAGTTTTACATGCTGGAGGAAAATTTTCGCAGAATAATTATAAAACTTCAGGCGGACTGCATGGTGTAGGTTCATCCGTGGTTAATGCTCTATCAGAGTGGTTAAGGGTTAGAGTTGTACGTGATCATATTGCTTACGAGGAAAATTTTGTTGAAGGCGGCAAGCCTCAAGGAACGCTTAAAAAAATTGGTAAAGTTCAACAAAAAAGTGGAACTACTATTTCCTTTAAACCAGATTCTACGATTTTTCAAACTACTTCTTTTAATTTTAGTACATTAGCTGAGCGCCTACGGGAATCAGCCTTTTTACTCAAAGGGGTTAGAATCACTCTAACGGATTTGCGTGTTGAACCAAAACGTTTTGAAGAGTATTTATTTCATGATGGCATTAAGTCCTTTGTTAAATATTTGAACGAAGGTAAAGATCCGATTAAAGATGTATTTTACTTTGAAAGCCAACAAAATGATATTGAAGTAGAGTTTGCTGGTCAATATAATGATGGTTATTCGGAAAATATTATTTCATTTGTTAATAATGTTCGTACTCCTGATGGCGGGAGCCATGAAGTCGGGATGAAAACAGGATTGACAAAAGCTTTTAATGAATATGCCCGTAAAATTGGCCTTTTAAAAGATAATGATAAGAATTTAGAAGGTTCTGATGTTCGCGAAGGTCTAAGCGCCGTTTTATCAGTTCGAATACCTGAAGACTTGTTGCAGTTTGAAGGGCAAACTAAAAGTAAGTTAGGAACACCAGAAGCCCGTAGTGCCGTGGATAATGTGGTTTATTCGCAAATGAGTTTTTATTTATTAGAAAATGGTGAATTTGGTCAAACCTTAGTAAAAAAAGCTTTAAAAGCGCGTGAAGCCCGCGAAGCAGCTCGCAAAGCCCGGGAAAACACTCGTTCCGGTAAAAGAAAAAAGAAAGATCAAGGTGTACTTTCTGGTAAGTTAACCCCGGCACAATCACGTAATCCTCAAAAAAACGAGTTATATCTAGTTGAGGGTAATTCTGCCGGCGGATCTGCAAAGCAAGGTCGTGACCGCAAGTTTCAAGCCATACTCCCATTGCGTGGAAAAGTTTTGAATACCCAAAAAGCTAAACTAGATGATATCTTTAAAAATGAAGAAATAAATACCATGATTTATACTATTGGCGCTGGTGTGGGACCAGAATTTAAGGTTGAAGACAGTAATTATGATAAAGTAATTATTATGACCGATGCTGATACCGATGGCGCTCATATTCAAATTTTATTACTAACCTTCTTCTATCGCTATATGCGGCCTTTAATTGAAGCTGGAAAAGTCTATATTGCTTTGCCGCCCTTGTATAAACTACAAAAAGGACGCGGTGATAAACTACAAATTCAGTATGCATGGACCGATGCCGAATTAAATGCCGATATTAAACAAATGGGGAAGGGTTATAGCCTACAACGTTTCAAAGGGCTAGGAGAAATGAATTCCGATCAATTATGGGAAACCACGATGAATCCTGCCACAAGAACTTTAGTACGAGTTCGAATCGATAATGCTGCCTTAGCGGAACGGCGCGTAACTACCTTGATGGGTGATAAAGTTGAACCCCGTCGGGATTGGATTGAAGAAAATGTTAAATTTAATCTTGAAGACGATGGTAGTATTCTTGAAACTGATTTAGATGAAAACATCGGCGAACAAGGTCTCAAAAATCAATTAAATTCTAAATAAAGTGAGTGAAAATATTGACAAATAGTTCTAAAATTCAAGAGCTTTCTTTGGAAGAAATTATGGGTGATCGCTTTGGTCGCTATTCCAAATATATAATTCAAGAAAGAGCTCTTCCAGATGTCCGTGATGGTCTTAAACCAGTCCAAAGACGGATTTTATATGCAATGCATTTAGATGGTAACACCTATGATAAGGCCTTTAGAAAATCTGCTAAATCTGTTGGAAATGTCATGGGTAACTTTCATCCCCATGGTGACACACCAATTTATGAAGCTTTAGTACGCCTAAGCCAATCATGGAAATTGCGCGTACCCTTAATTGAAATGCATGGTAACAATGGATCAATGGATGGTGATCCGCCAGCTGCGATGCGTTATACTGAAGCACGTTTAAGTAAAGCTTCAGAGGCTTTATTGCAGGATATCGACAAAGATGTAGTCGATATGGTGTTAAATTTTGATGATACTTTAGAAGAGCCAACAGTACTGCCAGCGCGTTTTCCTAATTTACTAGTTAATGGTGCTACCGGAATTTCCGCTGGTTACGCTACAGAAATTCCGCCGCATAATTTAGGTGAAGTTATTGATGCTACTATCGCTCTGATTGATAATCCAAATTTATCCTTAGATGAAGCTATGCAGTATGTGCAAGGTCCGGACTTTCCTACAGGCGGAATTTTGCAGGGTGAGGCCGGTATAAAAAAAGCCTATCAAACAGGCCGTGGCAAGGTGGTTCTGCGCTCTAAAACTGCTATTCAAACTTTGCGAGGACATCGTAGTCAAATTATTATTACTGAAATACCCTACGAAGTTAATAAAGCCCAATTGGTGAAAAAAATTGATGAGATTCGCGTCTTAAAGACTATTGATGGGATTGCTGAAGTACGGGATGAAACTGATCGTCATGGTTTAAGTATAGTCATTGAATTAAAACGGGATGTCAATGCCCAAGCTATTTTAAATTATTTATTTAAAAACACTGATTTGCAGGTAACCTATAACTTTAATATGGTAGCTATTTCTAACATGCGACCTCAGCAATTGGGCTTGTTACCAATTTTACAAGCCTACATCGCTCATCAAAAGGATGTAGTTTTAAGAAGAACCCAATATGATTTAGCTAAAGCTCAGAATCGCTTGCATATTGTCGATGGTTTAATTAAAGCACTTTCTATTTTAGATCAGGTAATTCATACTATTCGTGCAAGCAAAAATAAAAGCGATGCTGTTAAAAATTTGGTCACTAAGCATGATTTTTCGCAAGAACAAGCTAGCGCAATTGTGGCCTTACAATTGTATCGACTAACTAACACCGATGTTACGCAACTGCAAAAAGAACAATCGCAACTGCAAAAAGCGATTAAGGGTTATCAAGAAATCATCTCCCAACCACAACGTTTATTACAAGTCATTAAGAAGGAATTGCTTGTGATAAAAAAAGAGTTTGCGACGCCACGTTTAACTAAAATTGAAGCTGAAGTAACTCAACTAAAAATTGATCGTCGGGTGATGGTTGGTGAAGAAAATGTGCGTGTATTGGTGAGTCAACAAGGTTATTTAAAGCGTAGCAGTCTGCGTTCTTATCAAGCTTCAAATGCTTCTGATAATGGGCTTCGGCCTGAAGATTTTCCTATTTTAGACTGTGAAACTTCGACTTTAGATCATATTTATATTTTTACTAACCAAGGTCATTTAATATATCGGCCAGTTCACGAATTAAGCGATGTTCGGTGGAAAGATACTGGGCAACACTTGTCACAATTTATTGGGCTCAATCCTGATGAAGAAGTTATTAACGCGTTTCTTTTTAAAAATTTAAAAATGGGTGGCAGTTTTTTATTGGCAACTTCGGATAGTTATATTAAACAAATTGCTTTTCAAGATTTATTACCCAGCCGAACCTATCGTTCACGAGCTATGAAAGCAATTAAATTGCATACAGCCAATAGTAGAATTTTGCACGTCTTTTATTCTGAAAATGCTTTTGCTGATCAACAAGTAATTGGTTTTACCCAAAAATCTTATGCTTTGCAATTTCCTGTAGAAGCTGTGCCCATGCTCAAACCTCAAGCTGCCGGTGTAAAATTTTTAGCACTGAAAGAACAAGATCAGATTGTAGATTATGATTTAAATAACCCTCAAATAGAACAATTTATCGGAATTTTAACCCAAAGAGGTTCTTTTAAGAAGATGAAGTTAGCAGAATTACCAGCAGGTAGCCGTGGACGTCGTGGTGTATTGACATTGCGTGAGCTTAAGCAAAAGCCTCATCGTATTAAGTTTGCACGATTGCTGACTAAAGATGAGCTTTTAGAAGTTATCACTGATTCGAACAAAAATATTATGATTGATCCGGAACATTTCAATTTTAGTGATCGTTATTCGAATGGTTCTTTTGTTTTGGATACTGCTAAAGATGGAATTATTTCGCAAATTAAAATAAATTCACGCATTAAATCTACGGAGGAGTAACTATGACTGTTGACAAGGATGACTTCATTGCTGCATTAACTTCAAAATCATTGTGCTATTTTGCCAAATTAGCTCATACACTGAACTACACTAAAACTGCACGTTCTTTAGGAATTACGCAGCCAGCTTTAACTCAGCAAATTAAAAAATTAGAACGCGGAATTGGTTCACCATTATTTTACTCAGTGGGTAGGCAAATCCATTTAACGGATGCTGGGCGGATTTTGTTAGATACTGTTAGTGGCATTTATGAAATATTAATTACAGCAGTAGATAATATTCAAAATTCTACTCTAGATTCGTTAGGTTCAATTAGAATTGGGATGTTAGCTACTATTGAAGATCAGGTATTCGAAGATTTTATTATTCACTATAATGATATTCAGCCAGGAGTAGAAATTGAAGTATCGTTACTCACACGCAGGGCATTATGGAATGAATTGGAGAATAATCAAATTGATCTAGCAATTATGTATTTGCCTGATGATTCTATCAAAAACTGGAAACCTTATTCCAGCCGTAAAATTGTGGATGAACATTTAATTTTACTGCATGATAATCCTAAATGGGAAAATAAAAAAGCTTTAAAATTGCGGAATATAACTAATAGTCCTTGGGTAACCTATCCTAATAATTATTACTTGACTGAATTGTTACGCGAACAGTTTAAAAATCAATTAGTTGATCCACCCCAAAGTCGAGGACGTTTTGCCGCTCCCCTGCAGATTCTACATTTTGCTCAGCAAAAAAACTATAATGCAGTCTTTCCTGAAAGTTTTGTTTTAGGCAATCAAAGTAAAATTAAGTTAAAACAAACTTTAATAGATCCTAAAATTCAATTTGAGATGGCTTTTGTCTATCGACGTGATAAAATCAATATACCTAGAATAGCTTCTTTTCTAAAATCATGGGATGACTTTATTACAGAAAAGTCTTATCGGGAGCGTTTAAAAGATAATCATCCCATGTAAGGGTAGATTGTACTATAATAGGGATATAAATATTTGGAGGGATAATCTTGGTAAAAGAATTAATATTTGGACATTTAAACCCGGATACAGATGCCATCGTTGCAGCCATTTCTTATTCATATTTGCAAAATAAACTAGGCTATGATACAGAAGCCGTTGCTTTAGGTGAACCTAACGACGAAACAAAGTTTGTCTTAGATTATTTCGAGCAAAAAATGCCTCGCGTTATTGATAAAATTGGTAAGCAAGTACAAGCAGTTATGTTAGTAGATCACAATGAGGAACAGCAAAGTGTTGCTGATATTAAAGATGTTACTGTGACTCATGTTGTAGATCATCATCGTATTGCCCATTTTCAGACAAATTCACCGTTATTTTATCGTGCTGAACCAGTAGGATGTACAAGTACTATTTTGTGGAAGTTATACGGTGAATTTAATATTGAAATTCCACAAAAAATTGCTGGATTAATGTTGTCAGCAATTATTTCCGACACATTATTATTAAAATCACCAACTACAACTGATGATGATCGTCAAGCGGTTAAAGAATTAGCCCAAATTGCACAAATTGACTATCCAGAGTACGGCTTGCAAATGTTAAAAGCTGGTACAAATATTGCTGCAAAAACTGCAGCTGATTTAATTGATGCTGATGCCAAGAGCTTTGATATGGGCGGCAATAATGTACGTATTGCTCAAGTTAATGTAGTTGATTTACCAGAAGCATTAACTCGCCAGGAAGAATTTGAAGAAGCAATGGAACAAAGTAATCAAACTAATGGTTATGATTTATTCTTACTGGCAATTACTAATGTGCTTGATAGTGATACTACAATGATTACTGTCGGTAAAAAGGAGCTCTTACCAAAAGTAAGTACTGCCTTTAAGCAAGAAATTAAAGATGGCCGTTTGGACCTTCCGGGCGTAGTTTCACGTAAGAAACAGATTGTACCGCCTTTACAAAAACAATTTTAGATTTTAGTGTTATTAAAAAAGCCATTTACCTAAATCATTAGGAATGGCTTTTTTATTTTAATATAATTAAATGTGTTTCATCATAGTGAGAATATCTGATATAATTAAATTATTAGAGGAGGATACAACTATGAATGAAGCTGAAAAAATTGATATTTTAAGTAAGTTAGTAAGTTTTAAATCAGTTAATGATCATGAAAAACAAGTGGCAGAATATCTACAGTCATTATTTAAAAAACATGGAATTGAAAGCCATTTAGTACCAGTAAATGGCGATCGCGCTAATTTAGTTGCAGAAATTGGTTCAGGTAAACCTATTTTAGGTGTTTCAGGACATATGGATGTTGTTGATGTTCAAGCACAAAACTGGAAAACGGATCCCTTCCAATTAACAGCCAAGGACGATAAACTTTATGGTCGTGGAGCAACTGATATGAAGTCAGGATTAGCAGCGATGGTTATTGCTTTAATAGAGCTAAAACAAAATCATGAACCTTTTAAGGGAACAATTCGTTTTATGGCCACAGCTGGTGAAGAAGTTGGACAAGAAGGGGCAGAAGTTTTACAAAAATCTGGTTATATGAAAGATATTGATAGTCTATTGATTGGGGAACCTACTGGATATTTAACAGTATATGCCAGTAAAGGTGAACTGGACATTGACTTGCAATCATTAGGTAAAGCGGCTCACAGTTCTATGCCGGCTTTGGGTAATAACGCTGTGGAACACTTAATTAATGTAATCAATCAAATTAAAGCACAACTTCAAAAGCCAATGGCAGATGCAACCAATTCCGTTTTAGGTAAAACTATTTTTAATGTTGATGTTATTGAAGGCGGTACTCAACCTAATGCTATTCCTGGACATGCAAAAGCTGTCTTAAATATTCGGACAATTCCAGAATTATCAAATCAAAAAATACTAGATTTAATTCAAGAAGTTCTAGATAATTATAATGCTACTACTTCTGGTAAAGTAACAATGGAAGTTGGTATGAATATTATTCCTATTTTGGGTAATAAAAATTCCAAGTTATTGAAATTAGTCCAAAAAATCGGCCAGCCTTACTTACAAAAACAAAATTATACAACTGATCAAATTAAACAATTTGAACAGCAGGCTAAATTATCCGGAATTCCCTTTTCAGCAGATGAAATTTTGGCTGTGGGAGTTTCTGGGGGAACAGATGCGTCGAAGTTCTTTATTGACCAGCCTAATAATTGTAATTATGTTGTCTTTGGACCAGGAAATAATAATGCGCATCAAGATAATGAATATGTTTCTAAGACAATGTATTTAGACTTCATTGAAATTTTCAAACAAATAATTACAGAATTTTTTGCATAAAAATATATTTAAAAAAGACCGAGACAAAAATTATCTCGGCCTTTTTTATCTAGTCAATAGCTTTCATAGCTGCTAACATATCAACTTGCTTAATTTTATGGGCCATAAGCAACATCACAATAACTGCAAAAATGAGAGTCATAATTGTAGAAACTAAAAAGTTAGATGTTCGTAAAGTCATACTGGCAAGAATATTTTGTGGCGGCAATGTTTGCATGATATAGTGGTGCAGCCAATAGCCGCCACCAAAACCGCAGATAATACCCATCAAAGTTAAAATAATAGTTTCCCGAAAGATAGACATAACTACCTCTGATTGATAAAATCCTAGAACTTTCATAGTTGCTAGTTCCCGCATACGTTCTGAAACGTTAATATTAGTTAATGTGTATAAAACTACTAAAGCTAAAAGTGAGGAACAAACTATAATAATGGCAATTAGATTATTCAATCCATTTAAAATATAATTGACAGCTTCTTTAATTGTATCGGAACGAATCACTGTCAGAGTAGGATTTTGCTGATTCAACCAAGTAGACAGTTGACTAATGTTTGGTGGATCTCGATGTTGATTATTAATAATCACTGCATTAGCTTGAAAAGCTTTACCATATGCTTGTTTATATTGTGTTGCGTCCATTAAAATAAAGTGTCCAGCATACATTTTACTGATGGCACCCACTTTAGTGTAATAACTATGGTTAGTAGCAGTTTTAAAATGTAAGCGATCACCAACTTTTAAATGTAGAGCAGCGGCTAGTTTTTGTGTAATGATGGCTCCGTGGAGATGTTGATAATTAATCGGTTTATGGTTGATAGTATTTTGTAAACTAACAAATCGATTTATTTTATGATAACTAGAAGCAGTCATTATAGTAACTTCTTGATTATTAAATTGATTATGAGGACGGATATATACGGTTTGGTAGTTAAGTAACTGTGCATTTTTAACATTTTTATGGGCCTGGACACGTTTTAAAAATTTATTTTTTTGTGCCTGTGGTAGATTTGGGCGAAAAAGATTAATTTCATCATAATGAATTAAATACTGATATTGGGTTTTGACAATACCTGTTAGGGAGTCACGAATCCCAAAACCGGTAATTAATAACGACGTACATCCAAAAATGCCAATAATCGTCATTAACATGCGTGTTTTATAGCGAAATATATTGCGCAAAGTAACTTGATATTTAAAACTTAAATGATTCCATAATTGTGGGATTTTTTCTAGAATAATTTTACTGCCCTTAGCAGGTACAATAGGCACTAATAACTTTGCTGGCTCTAGAATTAGTTCTTGAAGAGCCACACTTAAAGCTGGCAAAACTGCTACTGCCAAGGCTATACCACTAGCGATAGCAATCCAGTTCCATCGGGGAATAGTAATTAGGTTAGGTAAAGCATAATTGGCACAATATGCTTGATAAATTTTACTGGTTAAAAAATTGGTCCCTAAATAAGCACCAGATGTGGCTCCCACTAAAGCTGAAAGTGTTCCATAAATTAAAAACACTTGGACTACTTCTAATTTGTAATATCCTAATCCAGTTAATACTCCAAGTTCTTCTCGTTTTTCACTGGCCATTCTAGACATAGTAGTAAAACAAACAATCAGTGCCACAATAAAGAAGACATATGGAAAAACATTTGCCAAAATATCAATTCGCTGAGCTTCTTCTCCTAAAGTATGATAGCCATAATCATAATCATTAGGTGTTTGCAATGTATAAGTAACTGAAGGCAACATTTTGAGTTGATGTTTTAATTTTTTTAATTGTTCTTTATCTTGTTGCAACTGATGTGATAATAAAGGAGATGAATTAATTTGCTCTAATTGATGTAATTGAATTTGCTTTTGTTGGTAAAGTTTCATACTTTGATGATGCACTTTTTTAGTTTTAATGTTTGCTAAGCAATTTAATTTGGGCTGCAATGAATCAACATTGATTTGGTTATCACGTTCATAACTATCAGCATAAGCTTGTTTATGAAGATTATTAAAATTTAATTTTGCAATCGTCGGTTGAAACTTTGTAAAAGCGCTTTTGGATATATAACCAAAAGTATTAACATGGCCATTTTTTAAAGTAGTGGTTCCAAACTGGGATTTATCTAAATAATCACTAGAAGTAATAAAGCCAACAATTTTGAAAGATTTAATTTTGAGATTGCGACTATTTTGGGAATTTAAATGTAAATGCTGGCCTAATTGATAATGCGTGCGATCTTGTTGATTTAAGACAATCTCATTTATTTTTCGCGGATAACGCCCCACAACTAATTGAGCACGAGATACCGCAGTAGTAAGATTTTGCAAACGAATGACGCGTTGACTATTTTGAATAATACTATCAGATTGTTGAACCCAGGTAATTTGTTTTCCGTGGTGGTTAGTTAATAGGTGCTGGATTTTTTGTCGCTCTGTTTGGGATAAAGGGAAATTGCTAGTTAATTGCGCATCTGCTAGACAGTGTTTTTGATAATAATAATTAGCAGTTAAACGCATATCAGTTCCGGTAGATTTAAGACCCACTAGTACAAAAACACCGAGAGCTAATAAAATCGCTACCGAGAAAAAACGTGCTAAAGAGAATTGGAATTCTCTTCTAATATTTTTGAATAAAGTTTTTTTCATGTAGCTTTCCCCCTATTACCATTCAATTTTAGCAACAGGTGTTGGGGTAGTATTTATCTGGTCTTGCTTAATTTGACCATCTGCTATTTCAATAATATGATCAGCCATTGGTTTAATCATTTGGTTATGAGTAACAATAATAACGTTTTTGTTTCTATTATGACAAAAATCTTGTAAAAATTGCAAAATCTTTTTACCTGTTTGATAGTCTAAAGCTCCTGTCGGTTCGTCACACAAGAGTAAAGCTGGATTTTTAACAATCGCTCGAGCGATCGCTACTCGCTGCTGTTCGCCACCAGATAATTCTCCTGGAAAATTATCTTGGCGTTGGCTAAGGCCAACCTTGTCTAAAACTTTATCTATATTTAAAGATTCCGGGACTAGCTCCGCTGCTAATTCAATATTTTCTTTTGCAGTTAAATTCGGCAGTAAATTATAAAATTGAAAAACAAATCCAATAGCATGGCGCCTAAAGGCGGTTAATTGTTTATGATTATAATTGGAAATGGTTTCTTTGTTAATGGTCACTTCACCAGAACTAACAGTATCCATTCCTCCTAATATATCTAAAAGTGTAGATTTGCCCGCTCCTGATTCGCCAACAATAATAGTTAATTCTCCCTTTTGTAGATCAAAACTAATATTATTATTTGCTTTGATTTCGTTAGGTTGATCAACATTATAAATTTTAGAAACATTTTTTAAATGAATATAAGCCATAACAAACTCCTTTATTATCTAAATATCTTGAATTCATCGTATAAATGAAAACTAATCCGAATTGAGTTGGTCTAAAGCATGTTTTTGCTCCGTGTCAATGATGTGCGTATACAGTCCAGTCGCTTTAGTCGATGTCTGTCCTAGCTGTGTTGCAACTAAATGTTCATTATGAGTCTGCAAGTACAGCTTAGAGGCTAGAGTATGACGCAATTTGTGGGGGGTGATACGGACATTATTAAATGCGGTAGAATATTTGGCAACCAATAGCTCAACTGTAGCGCTAGAAATTCTTCTCGGCCCTTTACTCCCCTTAGTCACGAAGAGGGCAGGGGTAGTCATTGCCTGATAGCGCTTATCCCGAATTAATAAATAGGGCTTAATATATTTTAAAACCCATTGAGCAATTGGGACTAAATCTTTTTTGCCACCCTTGCGTAAGACAGTAATCTGAGCTTGCTGCAGGTTTAAATCTTTTACATTAGCGTTAGTCAATTCGGAAACTCGAATGCCACTGCCAAGCATTAAAGCGTTAATAGCCACATCACGTTCGCAGTCACGTTGATAAAGACTTAATTGTCGCTTATTTGTTAGTTTTTGAGGATAGATTTGTTGGATAAAATCTAAATATTCGCGATCATTATCCAACATCAGTTGTGATTTAATATTATGAGCTCGAGTTTGTAAAGTTTCACTATCTGAGACTAAAGTAATTTTTTTCATGACATTACGATAAAAAAATGGTTCACCGTCTTCATTTTCTGATTCAAC
>NZ_SCHP01000024.1 GCF_013607485.1 Bombilactobacillus bombi | reverse complement strand
TATTTTTCGCCCGATTAGTTTAGCTAAAACGCAAGAATCACATTTATTGCAGATTCGATCTAATTTGCCCGTAGAGATTGCTTGTATTCATTGGCTAGCAATGGGAGTACCAGCGCAAAGCGTATATGTGCCATTTTATTTAGGCATTAATCAAACACCACGGTTTTATCAAAAAGGTGGTCTGCCTTATGATAGTGAATCTGCCTATTGGCTTTACAAATTAGCGGGGATACTAGTTGATGGCCATTATCATGAATTTGGCCAATTATTGCGGGATACCCAAAAAAGGATTACTGCTTATTTGGCTAATCAAGTCCGACAAATTGACTTAGAAGCGCAGGATTATTCAGCTACAGAGAAATTAGAGCAATTTTTGACTAAGCGCACCTTGCAAAATGCTGAATACGCAGCTCAAGCTTATCGAGAAATGATTGCGAAGATTATCACAGAGTCAACGGATTTTTCTGATCTTAATTATCAAACTGATTTAAATTTGTAATGAGGAGTAGTCAGCGTTTTGGAGAATCAAAAAAATAATCAAGCAACAATTGGTGTTTTAAGTTTAGTTATGATGATTTTTACCACTATATATGGCTTTAACAATGGTACAATTGCCTATTTGCAAATGGGCTATGCTAGTATTATTTGGTATGTTTTTGCAGCAATTTTTTTCTTTTTACCATCGGGATTAATGTTTGCAGAATATGGTTCAACCTTTAACAATGCCGAAGGCGGTATTTATTCTTGGCTTGATGGCTCTGTGGGACCTAAGTTTGCTTTTTATGGTACTTTTATTTGGCTGACATCTTGGGAATTGTGGCTGGTATCAACGGCTTCTAGGGTTTGGATTCCAATTTCTGTTTTATTCCAAGGCAGTGATCAAACTCAAACTTGGCATTTGTTTGGCTTATCTTCAACACAAGTTATTGGCCTATTAGGGGTTCTTTTTATTATTGCAGTAACTTTTTTGGCCGGATATGGTATGAATTGGATTAGCAAGATTTCATCTTTCGGCGGTGTTATTATGGTAATACTTAATGGCTTGTTTTTTGTTGTGAGTCTAGCCATTTTAGTCTTAAATCATTTTAAATTGCAACAGCCAATTACAGGTGTGACAACTTTTGTACATTCACCTAATGCAAGTTTTGGAACAATGATGGGAATGTTATCTTTTGTAGTATATGCCATATTTGCCTATGGCGGCTTGGAATCTTTGGGGGGAGTAACTGACTCTTTAAAGAATCCAAAACGTACTTTTCCCCGAGGAATTTTGATTGCTACTGTGGCTATTTCATTATTATATGCTGTGTCGATTTTGTTTTGGGGAATTAGTGCCAATTGGCAAAATGTTTTGAATAATTCCAAAGTTAATCTAGGTAATGTAGGTTATGTTTTAATGAATAATTTAGGATATACTTTGGGAAAATCTCTGCACTTGAGTACTAGTGTCTCCTTAACAATTGGTGAATGGTTTGCGCGTTTTGTTGGCTTTGACAATTTTATTATGTATTTGGGATCTTATTTTGTATTAGTTTATTCACCGCTGAAGTCTTTTATTCTCGGAACGCCGCGGGATTTTTGGCCGACAAAGGTTACTCAATTAAATAAACAACACATGCCAGCGCATGCAATGTGGATTCAAGCAATCGTTGTGGCAGTGATTATTGTGGGAGTTTCATTCGGGGGCTCTAGTGCTAAACAATTCTATAATATTTTGACCTTGATGGGAAATGTTTCAACGTCAGTACCATATCTTTATCTCATTGCAGCTTTTCCTTTTTTTAAAGCCCATAAAAACTTAGAGCGTCCTTATATTTTTTATAAGACGCAAATAAGCGCTAATATTGCTAGTATAATTGGCTTTATGGTTGTTGCCTTAGCAATCTTATTTACTTTTATTGAGCCCATTGTTCAACATCAATATTTTGATGCATTTTGGACTGTAGCGGGGCCAATTTTCTTTACAATTGTTGCTTACTTCTTGTACCGGCGTTATGAACAGCGTAAGCTAAAACAATAAATTAAAATCCGACTAATAGACTGGATTTTCTTATTATATGGTTGTTAGCCCAGTTTAAAAGTGGATCCATAAAATTGCAGCCGTACTTGTACTTGGCTATTAAAAATGATATAGCCATAAGTGGAGAGTATTTTTTGTAATAAGCGTAATTATTAGGAGAATGTCATGATAAAGAAAAATAAGAAACCAATAGTTAGTGAGCGATTTATTACTACAGAAATATCAAAAATAGGTTCTGGCAGTGTGTTATCTATTGTCGTTGATAAATTGACTGGTATTGAATATGTTTATTCTCAAGGCGGATTTGGTACAGATAAGTTGTCACCTATTTTGAATAAGGATGGTCTGCCTAGAGTAAATCCAGATTATGATCCTGATAATGTTAAAAAATAAAAAGCTACTAGTCCAAGTAATGCCTCATAACAGTTAGTGTTTATCTAACAATTATGAGGCATTTTTATGATCAATATATTGAATTTTAGTTTCGTGAGTATAGTTGGATGGCACTTTTTAAAAAATTAATTTGCAAAATCAACTATTCTTCTTAGCAGGTCGGCTTTTAATAAAATCAATAAAATCAATGATTTCATCAATTTGATTAGCTGTTAGGTGTTCATCTAAATGCTGCATGATACGAGTAGCGTTTTTGGACAGTGAACTTGAAGTAATAGAAAAGCGAGGATCAAGATCGGACTTTTGAATTTTGAAAAATTGAGCTAATTTTTGCAAATTCTGAGTATTAGGCAGGGAAGTGGCGTTAAAATAGCCGTTTAAGGTGGAAGCAGGGATACCTGTCTGTAATGAAATTTCTGCTTGGGTAATAGCCTTGTCAGTAATTAGTTTTTTTAAATTAGAAGAGATAATCTGCATGTTTTTTAAATCTTGGGGTGTATATTTGGATCTTGGCATCATGCGACCTCCGGTATTTTCAATATATAAATTATATAAATTTCAATTTTAGCACCAACGTTTTTATTCGTAATTACTGAGAATAAATAAGGAAGTATAACTTGCTATTTCGAATAAAATCGTATAATATTATAATGAAGATAAAATTAAAAACTAATTTTATCTCTGATGGAGTGGTATTACTCTCTTTTGAAATTGATACTAATAGGGTTAGAGATTATAGCTTTATACGAATAAAATCGTAGCCACCGATGAAATCTATATTATTTAACATTTTAATTATGAAGGAGAAACTAATGCAAACACAAAAATTATTATTTGAAATGTGTAATCAGGTAGGGCTAGACCCTGATGATGATTTGATAACTCCTACATTTAATATTGTAACTTATTTAAATATTTTATTGGACTATTATGACAAATCTAATCAAATCAGCCCAAGTTCAGATACTGTCCATCCAAATTATGAATTGATTTCTGATGTTCATAAAATTGAAGTGATGGCTAATTTAGCCTTTGCCGAAAGTATAAAAATGAAAAAAGCTTTCAATAAATTGTTAGAGTGCCATGACTAATTTAAACTATATAAAATTTCAAGGAGGGCATAAAGATGAAAATAGTTTGTACAAATTGTGGCAAAGAAATTAAGAACTGGGAAAAAGCTTATTTCTTTTTAGAATTACCGGAAAGAGGAATTACAGAAATTAAAAGCTATTTAAAAAATATGCACAAGCTTATTGTCTAAATTGTGCAACTTTAACTTTAAAACCAAATAAATAGTGTTAATTTAACTATCATACTGATAATTGTGTTGTTTTCAAGACTGTTAAGCTAACAAAAAAGGTTACCAATCAATTTTCTGATTGATAACCTTTTTAAGTCTTAGGACTATTATCGCCCGTACGGGAATTGAACCCGTAACTCCACCTTGAGAGGGTGGCGTCTTAACCATTTGACCAACGGGCAATCGAACAATAAATATCATACCGAAAGTTTCGCCAATCGTCAATAGCTAACCAACAAAAAATGCGGAAATATTATTAATAAAGTGTAAAATAATATTAGCTTTTATATTTTTGGTTTTTATATAAGTAAAGCCAAGTACAAAACCTAAAATGGCTTTTGAAAGGAAGTAGATCGGATCACTAGAGGAGTGCAGTAAACCAAAAATTATGGCACTAACAGCAGCTCCAAAATATAAATTATCCGGGAAAAACCAATTAATTAAATATCCCCGGAAAAATATTTCTTCGGTAATCGGAGCAATGATAACAGCATAAATAATAAATAACACCGGAAATGATTTCATTAATTGGGTTTGGGCATCGACATTATTATTACCCGTTGTTTTCATTAAAGGTAATAAAATCATATTAATCGTATAATTAAAAATTGCTGCTACAATAATCGAAAACCAACTCTGCCAATTAAAAGCAGCAGCAGAAAATTTTTGAGTACGTTGTAATATATATATCATGATTACTAATGTTAAAATAGCAAGACATAAAAAAATCAAATTTAGTGATAGTGGTGAACTATGCTGTTTTTGAGATTGAGTGGCAAGAGCCAAGACTGTTACTGGCAGTTGCTGTAATAAATACAAAATTAATAGTGCCAATAATTTACTAATTATGTTAAGATAATTGTTATTTTGTGATTTTAGATTCATTTTTACACCTTGTTTGAAATGGAAGTGAAAATATGTTTCACCTAATGAAAAAACGTATCTCGTTATTGAGCGTACTTGGAGCAATAATTTTTATGGGTCTACAAGTAATTGGTACTTTGTATATTCCTAATATTACTTCTGATATTGTCAATAACGGGATTACTCGTGGCGATACACATTATATCATAACTGCTGGAATTCGCATGTTAGCTGTATCGTTGTTTGTCGTTGCGGCTTCTTTTATGAATGTATTGTTGGCTGCAAAAGCCTCACAAAAACTAGGCCAGAATTTGCGTAATGACATATATAGTAAAGTTTTGTATATGTCTAATGATGAGTTCGATAAAATTGGAACATCTTCTTTAATTACGCGGACTACTAATGATGTAGTGCAAATTCAAAATGTTACTTTGATGATGTTGCGAATGATGATTATGGCGCCGATCATGATGATAGGTGCCAGTTTTATGGCCTATCAAAAGAATCCCCAGTTGACGCAGATTTTTGTATTTGTTTTACCAATTTTAATTATATTGATTGGGATTGTTATGTTTTTTGCAGTGCCTTTATTTAAAGCAATGCAAAAAAAGATTGATCGCTTGAATTTGGTTTTTCGTGAAGGATTGACGGGGGTTCGCGTAATTCGTGCCTTTCGTCAAGATAATTGGGAACAAGAACGTTTTGATGTTGCCAATAAGGACTATACTCACAATGCCCAAAAAGTGTTTTCCATTATAGCTATCATGTATCCGCTTATGACTTTGATTATGAGTGGTACAAATATTAGTATTACCTGGTTTGGAGCCAAGTATATTGCTAATCAAAGCATGGAAGTTGGTAATTTAATTGCTTTTATGACTTATGCAATGCAAATTTTAATGAGTTGCATGATGCTATCAATGATTTTTGTATTTGTGCCTCGTGCACAGGCTTCTGCAACAAGAATTAATGAAGTATTAAAGATGAAAAGTACTATTAAAGAAAATACACAGACTAAGGTTTTGCAGCAAGAAACTGCAGATTTAAAATTTGAGCAAGTTGATTTTCGTTATCAAGGAGCGCAAGAATGTGCAGTTAAGGGCGTTGATTTTCATGTAAGTGCCGGACAGACTTTAGGAATTATTGGGGGTACTGGATCTGGTAAAACTACTCTTATTAGTTTAATTTCACGTATGTATGATGTCCAAGATGGTGCGATTAAGCTAAATGGCCATGACATTCAGTCCTTATCTTTACGTGAAATCAACGATCAAGTATCTTTAGCTCCTCAAAAAGCAATTCTTTTTAAGGGGACAGTTCGTGATAACCTCAAGTATGGTAATCCTACTGCAGATGATGACCAACTATGGCAAGCTTTAAAGATTGCTCAAGCTGATGAGTTTATTAGATCTGAAGAAGGTTTAGATACTAAAGTTGAACAAGGTGGCGACAATTTCTCCGGTGGGCAAAAGCAACGTTTAGCAATTGCTCGTGCCTTAGTTAAAGAGGCTTCGATTTATGTTTTTGATGATTCATTTTCAGCATTAGATTTTAAAACTGATTCTTTGTTGCGCCAAGCTTTGCATAATGATTCACGTCTACAAAATAAGGTATTGGTAATTGTGGGACAGCGGATTTCTACAATTGCAGATGCTGATGTTATCGTTGTTTTAGATCATGGTAAAATGGTTGGTCGCGGAACCCATGATGAATTAAAACAGAATAACACCACTTATCAAGAAATTATTAAATCTCAAATTAAGGGGGCGGCTGTCAATGGCTAATCGTGGACCACATGGTGCAATGATGATGAGTAAGAGCAAGCCCAAAAATTTCTGGGGCACATTAGTGCGCTTATTTCATTATATGTCTGGATACGTTGTTTCCTTAATTCTCGTAATTATTTTGGCAGTTACTTCAACTATTTTTCAAATTAAAACTCCGAAAGTTTTAGGTGAAGCAACGACTGAAATTTATAAAGGGGTAATGACTGGAATTGCCCAGCAAAAGGCTGGTTTTAACATTACCAAATTTCCTGTTAATTTTGGAAAGATTGAACATATTTTACTAATTGTTGCCGGTATGTATTTGTTGTCTGCTTTATTCAACTTTTTACAGCAGCTTTTGATGACTCGTGCTTCTCAACAAACTGTTTACAAATTGCGCAAAGATTTGAAGCGGCAAATGAAAGTTTTGCCAATTAGTTATTATGATACCCATGATAATGGTGATATTATGTCACGGGCTATTAACGACATGGATAATATTGCTAGTACTTTGCAGCAGAGTGTTACACAGTTGATTACCAGTATTGTGATGTTGATTGGTACTTTATGGATGATGTTTACTATTAGTTGGCAACTGACATTGATTGCTTTACTCACAATACCTATTAGCTTGATTATTATTGGAATTATTGCACCTCGCTCGCAAAAGGCGTTTGCGGCCCAACAAAAGTCCTTAGGATTGCTTAATAATCAAGTAGAAGAGAATTATTCTGGTCATTTAGAAGTAAAAACTTTTAATCATGAACAAGCTTCTTTAGCCCAATTTCAAGAAGAAAATGAAAAATTTTATACTTCAGCTTGGAAAGCTCAATTTTTAGCGGGTATTATGATGCCATTAATGACTTTTGCTAATAATTTAGGTTATGTGGCAGTAGCAATTTATGGGGGCATTCAAGTTGCACATGGTAGTTTGCCTATTGGTGATATCCAGGCCTTTTTACAGTATACACAGCAGTTTTCACAACCCATTACCCAGCTTGCTAATTTAGCTAATACTATTCAAGCTACTGTTGCTTCAGCAGAGCGGATTTTTGAAGTTTTAGATGAACAGCAAATGTCCAAGACAAAAGTAGATATTCCCGATGAAACAACAGATAAGTTAATTCAATTAGAGCACGTACAATTTGGTTATGAAGGTCAAGAGCTCTTAATGACTGATTATTCTTTGGATGTGCAGTCCGGAGAAATGATTGCAATTGTCGGGCCCACCGGAGCAGGGAAGACAACGATTATCAACTTGCTGGAACGCTTTTATGATATTACTGGTGGTTCTATTAAATTAAATGGACGGGATACTCGTAATTTGACACGCGAGCAATTGCGTGGACATTTTGCGATGGTTCTTCAGGATGCTTGGCTATTTACAGGAAGTATTTATGATAATTTAAAATATGGCCGTGAAGATGCGACTGAAGAAGAAATTATTCGAGCAGCCAAGGCAGCTCACGTTGATGAATTTGTCCGCCAGTTACCGCATGGTTATGACACGATTTTGAATGAGGAAGCTTCTAATATTTCTCAAGGTCAGCGGCAACTATTAACGATTGCTCGGGCCTTTGTGGCTAATCCAGAAATTTTGATTTTGGATGAGGCAACTTCTTCTGTTGATACTCGAACTGAATCACAGATTCAGCACGCTATGGCACGCTTGTTAAAAGACAGAACTAGTTTTGTGGTTGCACATCGGTTGTCAACTATTCAAGATGCAGATAAGATTATCGTAATGAATCACGGCTCAATCGTGGAAACTGGAAATCATGAGCAATTATTGGCCAAAAAAGGATTTTATGCTGACTTGTATAACTCACAATTTAGCGGTAATGTAACAATTTAGGGCGATTAAAATGTATTTATTAGACAAAATTCAGGCATTAATTGAGCAACAAGTTGTTCCAGTTGTTAGTTATGCCTATTTAAATCATGAACAAGTTTTACAGGATACAATGGGAGTGAACACCTGGAAGCCAAGTATCACGCAATTGCCAGCAGATCCTTTATATGATTTGGCTTCTTTGACAAAAGTTATAGGAACAACTACAGTTTTGCTGCATTTAATTGAGCAGAAAAAATTATCCTATGACACTCCTATTTGTCAGTGGTTGCCGCAATTTAGTGATTCGCGGGTAACCTTGCGGCATTTAATGACCCACACCTCGGGTATTAAAGGCTACATTAAAAATCGTGATCAACTCAGTAAAGAGGATTTACTTTTACAAATATTGCAATTGCCAGTCACTGCAGATTTCAATCGAGTGATTAAATATACAGATACTGGTCCTATTTTAGCTGGTTTAATAATTGAAAAAATTTATCAGCAACCAGTACAACAGGTGATTGAGCAAGTTATTTTAAAGCCCTTAGGTTTATTAGAGGCCACTTTTAACCCTAAACCGCAACGGTGTGTAGTAACCACTACCCGTCAGGGGCAAAATTTACAAGGTGTCGTTCATGATCCTAAAGCCCAACAATTGGGCGAAGATTGTGGCTCGGCAGGAATGTTTGCTAGTTTAACTGATTTAGTTCGTTTTAGCCAATTTATGCTCGGACAATTAAAGATTCAACAGCCACCTATTAGTTTTATTACTGTTAAAAGTTTGTATAAAAGTTTTACACCGGTGGCGCCTGGACGGTCTTTTGGCTGGGATTTAAGATGGAATAGCCAACACCAGCCGGTTTTGTATCATACCGGTTATACGGGTAATTTTTGGGGATTAGACTGGTATCGCCAGCAAGCTGTCATTGTTCTCAGCAATCGGGTTCATCCTTTTAATGATAATCAGCGTTTTTTAGCATATCGAGAAGCAATTATGGAATTGTTTTTGAAGATGGATTAAGTTCTTATAAATATATTTTATTTTAAATAAAGGCATCTAATGCTCTTAATCAAAGAGCGCTGGATGCCTTTTTTATTTATTATCAGTTACTTCTTTTTGAAGAAAATACTTTAAAAATCATGTTTATATAAACTGTAATTTTTTAAAATTAAGTATGTGCCAGCTTTTGGTAATAATAGATTGCTAATTGGGTGCGATCGCGAACCTGCAACTTGTCCAACAATTGACTGATATAGTTGCGGATAGTACCTTCACTAAGATAAATCGTGTGGGCAATTTCTTTATTATTTAAGCCTTGAGCGACTAAAGTTAAAACTTCTTGCTCGCGGGGAGTTAAAGAAAGATTATAAGTCGTGATTTGCGAAGCTTGCGGTTGAATTTTTTTCATAATTTCATTGCCAAAAACTGATTGATTATTGGCTACTGCTCGAATGGCTGGCACAATAGCGTTCAGATTTTGTTTGATTAAGTAGCCTTTAACGCCTAGTTTTAAGGCTTGACTAATATAATCATCATCGGTAAAAGTAGTTAATAATAAAATTTTTGCTTGTGCATCATTTTGTAAAATAGTTTTAGTAGCTTCTAAACCTGTATGTTGGGGCATACGAATATCTAATAACAATACATCTGGTCGATAGCTACTATAAGCCGTGATTGCTTCTTGGGCACTATGACCGGTGGCCGCAACTTTTAAATCCAGTTCGGAATTAATGATGGTAGCTAAAGCTTGGGTCACCAAGCAGTCATCATCAATTACAACTATTTTAATCATTTTTGATATCCTTCTTTGGTAAAATTAAAGTAATTAAAAATCCGTTTTGATTTTGATATAAATGAAGCTGGCCGCCAGCCTCTTCAGCCCGTTGCTGCATACTTATTAAGCCCATTCCGTGAGTGAGGGGGCTTTTTTTAGTGCCATTGTCTTTGATCTGCACTTGATAAAAGGCAGGTAAAGTTTGGAATTTTAGGCTTACTTTTGAAGCAGTCGAATGTTTCATTATGTTTGTTAAAGCTTCTTTAATGGTCATTAAGATTACTTGATTCATTTTAGGATTTAAGTTGTTAAATGGTGTACCGATTACGACGATTGGACAAAATGTGAAATCTGTTAGTAATGGCTGTAACTGCTGTTGTAAATTTAAAGCCTGTTGTTGCATACCATGTACACTACTGCGAATACTGGACATTGCTTGATTTAATGTGGAATTAAGCTGGGTGAGAGGTGTGTTTAGCTGAGAATTTTGATTGATGGTGCGAATAGCTCCTAATTGAATAATACTACTGGATAATAAATGCCCCACATTATCATGAATGTCTCGGGCAATTTGATTACGTTCTTGAGCCAATTGTAATTGTAATTGAGTCTGTTCAGTAGCCTGTAATTTTATATTTTGTGCTTGTAGCTGAGCTTGTTTTTCGAAACTGTCATCTAATAATTCTAACTTACTACACTGTAAATGTTGTAAGGAGCGATCCTGATAATCAAAATAAAGCGCTAATAGGCAGCCGCTAGCAGCCAACAAACTATAATAATTGAAATGAAAGATTAGTGTAATTAATAAGGGACTAATAGTCTTAGGAGAGGCACTGACTAGTAAGTAACGACTAACAGCTGGAAAAAAATAAGTCAACGGCGGATAAAATAAACCACCAACAGCCAAAACAACTGTTATTAGCCAATTAGTATAGGACATTGAGGTAATTAATTGAAGACTTAAAATTATAATACTGAGCAATAAAAAAATAACAGACTGAACTTGAAAATTATTAATTAATAGTAAAACAATACCACCGACAATCAAGAAAAGTAATTCACTATAAAAATTCTGAGTAATTTTCACATTAAACTCCTTAATTGTGACAATTGTCATGTGAAATTAGACCAAAGTCACTATTAATTCTTAGTAAAACTATCATAATATTAATGAACGAAAAAAGGGAAGTGGAAAGATGATTATTGACGTCCAAAATCTAGTTAAACGTTATGATAAATTAACCGCTTTAAATCATGTTGATCTCCAAGTACAACCCGGTGAAATCTTAGGGCTGTTGGGGCCTAATGGTAGTGGCAAATCAACAATGATTAATTGTATTTTAGCACTTTTACAATATGATCGTGGTGATATTAAAGTGTTTGATCAGCCAATGACTGCTAATAGTTATGCCTTAAAACAGCGCATTGGTATTATACCGCAAGAAATTGCAGTTTTTGAAGAGCTGACAGTGCAAGAAAATATTAGCTATTACTGCGGTTTATATGTGCATGATCGCCAAGAACTAAAAGTTAAGGTTCAACAGGCAATTGAATTAGTTGGTTTAGAAGACTTCATAAAATTTTATCCGAAACAATTAAGCGGTGGACTAGCGCGGCGATTAAATATTGCTTGCGGTATAGCTCATCAACCTGAATTAATCTTTTTTGATGAACCTACAGTAGCAGTCGATCCCCAAAGCCGTAACCATATATTACAAAGTATTAAGCAGTTAAATCAACAAGGAGCAACGATTGTTTATACAACTCATTATATGGAAGAAGCTGAATTCTTATGTAAACGTATTGTTATTTTGGATCATGGTCAAGTTATCGCCCAAGGAACACCGACAGAATTAAAAGATATGGTTAAAGCTAACGAAAAAATTATTTTAGAAGTACCACTTTTAACTGCGGCACAACAACAGGTACTACAACAATTGCCAGCAATTCAACACATTGATTATCAAAATCAATCTTTAACAGTTACTAGCAAGGATTTGGAGCAAACCTTACTACCACTTTTAGAGTGTTTAAAACAGCAAAAAATTGTTTATGCAAACATTCATACACAGCAAATTTCTTTAAATGATGTCTTTTTAACCATTACTGGGCGACAATTACGTGACTAAAAGGAGACGCAAGGATGTTAGGACATTTAATTTATTACCGAATTAAAGTTTTATTAAAAAACCGTTCATTACTTTTTTGGACTTTAATATTCCCACTAATTATGGGATTGTTTTTTAAATTAGTTTTTAGCAATTTGGATCAAGCTGAAATTTTACCTACTAAAACACCAATTGCAATAGTAGGAGATAATCAAGATAGTCAAAACTTAAATAAAATTTTAACACAGTTAAAATCACACCACCAACCTTGGTATCAAATCAAGCAATTGTCGCCTAATCAAGCGCAGCATCGTTTAACAGAAGGAAAAATTGCAGGCTATTATGATACACGCACACAACCGCTGCAGCTGTTTGTAGCCCGAAATAATTCAACTCAGAGTGTTCTACGCTCACTTTTAAGCCAATATCAGCAAAATCGCGCTTTATTTACCACCTTGGAAAAATCTCAACAAGTACCACGGACGCAACTAATGAAGTTAACAAAGTCGCTGCCGAATCATCATTACACTACTAATCAATCACAAAATCGCAATTTTAGCAGTTTGAGTTTTTACTTTTGTACTTTAATTGCAATGACAATTGGTTATGGTTTTCAATTTGGTTTACGAAATGCTCAAGATGAACAAGCTAATCAATCAGCCAATGGGATGCGTTTAAGTTTAACGCCAATATCTAAGCTGATAATTGTTTTGAGCAATTTGATCGCTGCTGTAGTAGTTTTTTACACTATAGTTTTAGTAGTTGTTGCGGTTTATCGCTGGGGTTATCAAGTAGATTTAGGACAGCATTGGCCAAATATTTTGTTAGTTTGCTTTTTAGGCAGTATTTTACAGATTTGTTTAGGCAAATTCATGGGAAATATTTTAGTTAAAAAAAGTTATAGTCAAAAAGTTGGCATGGGAACTTTAATAATTATGTTGCTGTCCATGTTAGCCGGAATGATGGGCACTGTCGAAATTAAGCATTGGATTGATATTAACCTACCAATATTTGGTAAGTTAAACGTCATTAATTTGATTAGTGATACGTTATATCAGTTATTCTTTTATCAAAATATCCAACCAATTTATGCAAATTTGCTGTGGCTGGTAGGGTTATGCTTCTTCTTCCTCATTGTTGATTTTCTCTTGGAAAGGCGGATGCAATATGCCAGTTTATAAAACTGTTTTAAAAATTTTAAGTAAAAATATTAGGGTTTTATTATTAGGATTTGGTGTAACAATATTTATGCTGTTAATCATGTCCTCTAATTTAAGCAATAACAGCCAAACATTGCAGCCGGCTAAAGTTGCGATTATTACGCCGCATACAAACTCGTTATCGCGTTCATTGAAACAGTATTTAAATCAGCAGCAACAAGTGGTTTACTTAAAGGATACTAGTCAAAAAGGTCTGGATGATGCTCTCTTTTTTCAAGAAGTAGATTACATTTTATATTTGCCAGCTACTGCATCTGCCCAACTCCAAGCTGAACAAAAGGTGAAATTCAAAACCAAAGTACGTCCGGGAACTTATAGTAAAGAGATGGTCGATCAAAATATTAATCAATATTTCAATACTTTAACTATTTATCATCGTAATTTAGCGCATGCTAGTTGGCCAAATATTTTAGAAAAGACCCAACAAACCTTGCAGCATCAAGGTAAAGTACGGTTTGACAAAAATTATCAACGGCATCAACAACAGCAACATACTGCTTTAGATTATAACATCTTGGCTTATGGACTATTCTTAGTTATCTTTGAAGCTTACAGCTTGGTGAGTTTAGTTTTTAATCGACAAGCAGTTAAAACTCGCAATCTGTGTTCACCATTAGCCCCTAATAAATTTACTCAGCAGATTAATCTCGGTTTATTGGGTTATATTAGTTTAATTACGGCAGCTTTTTTAGCAATCATTATCAGTTACACACATAGCAGTTTTAATCAAGTTACCGGCTGGTTCATTATTAATACAGTGTTATTTATCTTATCAACAATGACTCTTTCTAGCTGGCTATCCAGCTATATTAAAAAAGCAGAAGCCTTAAGCGGGGTAGCCAATGTTTATGGCTTAGGTACTTGTTTTTTAGGAGGTGTGTTTATTCCTAGAAATATTATGCCCGCTTTTGTCAGTAAAATTGCTTGTTTTACACCCACATATTGGTTTGTGCAAAATAATAATTTGATTGGAAAGACAGTTGATTTTAATATTAATTTCTTTCAGCATTTTGCGCCAACAGCACTGATTATTCTAGCTTTCACAGTTGCTTTTTGGACCTTACAAGTTTGTGGTCAGAGACTAAGTAAAAACCATAATTAAAGACAGGCTTTACTTTTTTGTAATTAATAGGGGACTGAGAAAAGTATTTTCTCAGTCCTTTTTTACAGGAAATTTTGGATAAAATGTTTTAAATTTTGTAATCTATCATCTAAAAAAATAAATATTAAACTTGAGTTTTTATTTTTACTAGTTTACAATGTATATTATATTTACAATGTAAACAAGGAGGGATAAAATGACAATTGCAATTAATTTACAACAAATTCATAAAAGTTTTAATTGCAACGTAGTTTTAAAGGATATTAGTTTAAAAGTTAAACAAGGAGAAATTATTGGACTGTTGGGTGCTAATGGTGCAGGAAAATCAACACTGATTAAAATAATGACGGGATTATTAAAACCTGATGCTGGTACAGTTCAAATTTTTGGGCAATCATTAAATAAACAGCATGTTAGAAAATATTTAGGATTAGCACCCCAAGAATTGGGAATTTATCCCCAATTAACAGTTCAACAAAATTTAAAAAGCTTTGGTGCTTTAAATGGTTTAACAACTAATCAAATTAAAGAAAAATATTCTCTAGTAAGCGAGATTTTTGATTTAAGACGATTAGCAAAACAGCCATCCCAAAACTTAAGTGGAGGACAAAAGCGTCGTTTACATTCAGCAATTGCCTTAATGAGCCAAGCAAAAGTAGTTTTCTTAGATGAACCCACGGTAGGAGCCGATGTTGATTCACGGAATCGAATTATTGCTGCATTGAGAACTTTAAGTAATCAGGGATTAACAATCATTTATACTACACATTATTTACAAGAAATGGAGGATTTAAAAGCAAAAATAGTTTTTTTAAATCAAGGAAGTATTCAAGCTAGTGGGGATGTAGACACTATTATCCATCACTATGCAAATCCTTTCATAGAGCTTTATTTTTCACAAAGATTACCACAGATTGAAGGTTGGCAGAAAGTTGGAGATCATTTAAAGTCTATAGAAACTGAAGATTTTGTTAGCTTATTGCAAGTAACACTAAATAATCCCCTGGTACAGTCAAATCAATTAACAAATATTAAAATTATTAGAGCAAACTTAGAAGCAGCTTATAATAATTTATTAGAAAGGAAAGTTTAAATTGACGAAACTTAAGCAAATATGTGCTGTTATCAAATTAAATACTCTTTTACAATTATCTAATCCAGCAGTACAAGTAATTATGATTTTAATCCCCTTAATTATGGCTCCCTTTATGATGCCTAGTGCTCGTGCACAATTAATGATGCAAGGTTATCATCACGTTAATGGTTCTGAACAGGTTATGCCAGGATTAGCTATTTTGTTTTCCTTTTTATCAGTACAACTTATTATTCAAATGTTTTTTGATGAAATTCAATGGAATACATGGGATCGACAACAAGTTTCAGCTACTTCTTTAAATGAAATTATTATTGGTAAAGTACTAGTAGCTTACTTTATTCAATTAGTTCAACTAATTGCAATTATTTTAATTAGTAATGTATTATTTGATTTTCATATTAATGGTAGCTGGGGTGCTTTGATCTTGATAATAATGATATTTGCCCTTTTATTAACTTGTTTAGGAATTTTGTTGGTTGGTTGGATTAATATAGAGAACCTTGCCCTGACATTATCTAATCTTTTAGGCATGCTAATGGCAGGACTAGGGGGTGCAATTTCTCCAACTAATACTTTTCCACATTGGGCACAAACTTTAGCTTTAATAGATCCAGCATATTGGGCATTAACGGCAATTAAGAAAATTTGTCTAGATCATGGTAACTTTGATATGATTAAGAATAATATAATTATTTTAGCAATAATTATATTTATTTTTAGTTTTCTAGCTTTTATAGGTTTTCACTATAAACCATTGAGAAGGGGCAATAATTAAATGAAACCGGCCAAGCCTACAAAAGATACTTTAAGCCATTCCTATATTTTACAAATCACGCTAGATTTAATTGATCAAAAAGGATTAGAACATTTTACAATGCGTAAATTGGGCCAACAAATGGGGGTTTCCCCTATGGCTGTTTATCGTTATTTTCCTAATCAAGGTGCACTTTTTGATGGGCTCGTGGAGAGAATTTGGCAACAAGCTTTTAGCTATCAACCCAATGATGTATCAGCTAAGTGGCAGACACAAGTTGTTACTTTGATGAAGCAATTTCGCCAGACTTTGCTATTACATCCCAACATCTTACCATTAATGTCGACGCATCCAGTGGTTACAAAAAAACAATTTAATTTTATCGAAAAAATTCTTCAAAATTTACAAAAAAATGGCTTAGAGATTAAGACTACTACTGTCTTTTTAATTAATTCACTAACAGTTTATACTTTGGGATTTGTTTGGGCTGAGGCGGTTGAACCTCAATTTGGCGGTCAGCCAAACTTGGAACTAATACAAGAATTGCAGAGCCATTCACCACTAATGCATGATTTATTACAGTCATTGCAATCAGGGGATTATACCAGTGAACAGCAATTCTTGTTAGGTATTAAAGCAATTTTGCGCGGGTGGCCAACAAACAAAAAAGCCGTGATTTGAAATAAATCGCAGCTTTTTTATTGATTAGTATTTAATCGCACCATTCGCAATTAATTTTTGACGTAATTGTAACATGGCAGTATAAGTTGCTAATACGTAAATTTTATTCTGGGGCTGCTTTTTTAAAGCGGAAATAAAATGATCTAAGTCAGCTTCATGTTGCAAGCTATCTTTGGAAACACCAGCAATTTTAAAGCGTAGGTTGATATCTTGCCAGCGCTCGCCTCCAGTAATTATCGGATTAATCTGTTTAAAGGGCAGTTCTTCGAAGTCGCCATCCCAAATCCAGCTAGTATCAATGCCATCAGCATAATTGGCATTAAGAGCAAATCCCAAACAATAATTATCAGGTTCAGCTTGTAAAGTTGCAATAACTTGATTTAAGCCCACAGGATTTTTTACTAAAATAATAGTCATTTTTTTCTGCCCCAGCTGAATGACTTCTTGGCGGCCGAAGACTTGCTTATTAGTATCAAAGGCGTCTTTAATTTGTGTTGGGGTTACACCAAACTCACTGCCGACCGCATAGGCTGCTAATGCGTTATAAATATTATACAAGCCGCCAATATTAATCGTAAAATCATGGTGATTAATAGTAAAGCTAGATTGATTAGGAAGTAGATTTTGACAAGCAGTGACTTGGTATTTCAAATCAGGACGCTTAAAACCACAATTAGGGCAAAAATAACTGCCAAGATTAGCATAAGTAATCATACGATAGTGCATAATGTGTTGACAATTAGGACATAAAATACCATCTACATTAAACTTAGCCCGCAAATCTTTATCTTCTTGGTTAGAATCACTAAAACCATAGTAAACTTTTGGATTTGGCAAATCTATAGAGTTAAAGATGGACGCATCACCATTAATAATTAACTTAGCTTGAGGAGCTTTTTTGATACCGGCAACAATCTTGTCAAAAGTGGTATAGATTTCGCCATAGCGATCCATTTGGTCACGAAAGATATTGGTTAAGACAAATGCACTAGGCGTCATAGCATCACAAATAGGAGCCACATTAGCTTCATCAACTTCTAAAACTGCAATTTTTTTGCCACTTTTCTTAGAGGAATAAGCTAAAAATGCTGAAGTAATGCCTTGCACCATATTGGAACCAGTAGGATTAGTTAAGACATCGTCATATTTTTGCTGGAGAATCTTAGTAATCAATGAAGTGGTTAAAGTTTTACCATTCGTACCAGTGACAATAATAATTTCATAATTTCGGCTTAGCTCTTGTAAAACTTGCGGATCAAGTTGATAAGC
>NZ_SCHP01000023.1 GCF_013607485.1 Bombilactobacillus bombi | reverse complement strand
TCCTTGGCGCATTTTATCGAGGCTATTTTGAATTAAATCTTCGGTTTGAGTGTCAATACTGGCAGTAGCTTCATCTAATACTAAAATAGCTGGTTGAGTAACTATAGTACGGGCAAACGAGATTAACTGTTTTTGTCCTGCCGATAAACCATTGCCACCAGGAGTAATATGAGTATGATATTGCTCTGGCAATTTCCGAATAAATTCATCCGCATGTACCAATTGAGCCGCTGCTTTAATATGTTCATCATTGATATTTTGATTATAGAGCCGGATATTAAAATTAACATCACCATTGAACAAATAAGAATCTTGTAAAACTAAGCCAATTTTTTGCCGAATTTCACTTATGGGTAATTCCCGAATGTCAAAACCATCAATTAAAATTCGTCCTTTCTGGAATTCATAAAAGCGTAAAAGTATATTAATAATTGTACTTTTACCGCTGCCCGTATGACCGACAATACCTAAACTTTCGCCTGGTTTAACTTTGAAGCTAACGTCGTGTAAAACCTCAGGACCATTAGGATAAGCAAAACTGACATGTTGAAATTCTATTGTTCCTTTAGTTATTTGAGCTTGATGATTGATTTGCTGATGTGGCCCCTGTTCATTACTATCTAGAATATGAAACGCCCGTGAACCCGCAACTACTCCGTCTTGAAAAAAAGACAAAGTATCCATCATATTCGTGATCGGGTTAAAAAATTGGCTTACATAAGTTGTAAAAGCATAAATCATTCCCGCCTGTACAAAACCAATGTGGGCGTGCCAACCCAAAATATACATTGCTGCTATTAAAGCTAGCGTATACAATAAATTAACAATTGGCGATAATAGCAAAGAATTAATCCGAATCATCGAACGGCGTGCTTGCAGGTATTCGTTATTAGTATGTTCAAATTCTTGTTGAATACGCCGTTGCTGCCGAAAATTTTGAATAATTTCAATACCTTGAATAGTTTCACTGATACGAGTATTGATATCACTGAGTTTTTGTCGCATGTACCGATAAGCGCTAGAACTATACTTGTTATATACCCAGATTGACAAGACTAATAGTGGGAAAAATAACATAACTGCGCTCGCAGCCCAACGATCAGTTAGCCACATTGCTACTACCGCCGAAATAATGGAAACAATTCCCACCAGTCCTGACAAAAATACCTGCATAAAATCAGCTAGAGAAATCGTATCATTATTAACCCGTGAAACTATTGATCCTGCCGGTGTCCGATCAAAATAACTCATACCCAAATAATGCAGCTTAGAAAAAAGTGAACGGCGCAAATCTTCCAACATATATTCACTACCCATAATAAAAGAATACGTAGTAAAAAACTGCCCAAAACTACGAATAATTACTCCTAAAAGATATAAGGCTCCACTAGCAAAAATTATTTTTTCGGCCAAAGTTATTTTGGAAAGATAATGATCCATATAATATTGTAAAAAGCGTGGCAATAAGACATTCATAGTTGACTGTACCACAACTGCAAACACAGCTAGTAAAAATGCAGGCCAATATTTCATGGCAATTTTTAATAAACGTTGAACAATTTTAAATTGCTCTTTGGTAGGAATACTTCGATAATTATTAGTTGCTCGCATAACTGCCTCCTTTCTTTAATCATCTTCAAAAGTTCATTTGCTGGCGTTGCCACATATCCTGATACCAACCAGGTTCCTGCAACAGCTGTTGATGACTTCCGCGTTGGATTACATGACCTTGATCCAAAACTAAAATTTCATCAGCATCGATTACACTGCGTAAACGTTGTGTAATAATAATGCGCGATTGCTGCAAATTACCTAAATGGCGCATATTTTGATTAATCTCAACTTCAGTTTTGGCATCAACTGCCGAAGTAGAATCATCTAAAATTAAAATTTTTGGTGTTCCTAAAAGTGCCCGAGCAAGAGCTACTCGTTGTTTTTGACCACCAGATAAAGAAATTCCGCGTTCTCCCACCAAAGTTTGATAACCTTGACTTAAATTATGAATATCTTCGGCTATTGCTCCCTGCTCGGCCGCTGTTTCCACTGAATCATCATTACTATCATAATTAGAAAAGCGAATATTATTTTTAATGGTTGTGGAGAATAAAAAACTAGTTTGCGGCACATAACCAATATTTGATAATAAAGTATCTAAAGAATAATCACGAATGTCGTGTCCATCTAAAGTTATCTGTCCTTGATAATCATCAAAACGGCGTAAAATTAGTTTAACAATTGTACTTTTACCAGAACCAACGCGGCCAACAATTCCTAATGTTTTTCCTGGAATTAGTTCAAAATGTACATTTGTTAACACAGGCTGATTTCCATCAGGATAAGAAAAAGATTGTACTTGAAAATGTAATTCTCCACGTTTAACCTTTGTTAATCCCTGAAAATTATTACTTATTTGCGATTCTTCTTGCAAAATATTTTGAATGCGATCATAACTTGCATTACCTCGTTCTAAAACATTAAATAAACGCCCAATTGCAAACATTGGCCAGACTAAAGCATTAATATAGCCAACAAAAGCAATTAATTGTCCGATAGTAATTACATGATTAATAATTAAATGCGAACCATATAGAATAGTAATCACAAATGTCAAACCGATTATTAGCCCAGTTAAGGGGTCAAATAAAGCATCAATAAAATTAACCTTCCGGTTAACATCAATAGTTTTACCAACCAAATGATTAAAGTCAGCAATATCCGCTTTTTCCTGTCCAAAAGCTTTAATTACTTTGATGCCTGTCATACTTTCTTGAGTCTTATTATTAAGTTGGGAAAAGGCAGCTTGTGATTGAGAAAAACGATCGTGAAGTTTTTCTCCTAAATACCAAGCCATTACCGCTAATAACGGCAGCGGAATAATAGCTACAGCTGTTAATTTCCAATCTACAAATAAAATCATCGCAATAATAGTCATACTGCCAGTTATAATAGAATCAGCTAGTGTCAAAATTCCTACTCCAGCAACATTTTGCACAGCAGAAATATCATTAGTTGAGCGCGCCATTAAGTCACCAACCCGATGACGTTTAAAAAACATTTCATCCATATTTAAATAATGCCAAAATAATTGACTGCGCATTTGCTGTTCTAAATCAGCGGCACCGCCCCAAATTTGGTTGCGCCACCCATAGCGAAAGCCATATTGACCAATACCCGCCACAAAAATGATGACTAAAACAGTCACAATATGTGAAGTAGTAAGCTGGCGTTGATTAGCCCAGTCAGCAAATTGTCCAATTGCTTGGGGAATAATCAAATTCGTAACCGCTGTCAAAGCTAAAAAAACTATTCCAATAAAGTAACGGCGCTTTTGGCGACGAAAGAACCAATTTAACTTCTTAAAGATTCCCATTTTGCGCCTCCATAAAAATATTTAATATTTACTTTAGTAATTATTGTCATAAAATGCAATAAAAAAAGCAGCTTTACGCCACTTTTTCAATCGGATATTTTGCAATTACTTTTTTGCTTGATTTTTCATTAATTGCATCATTTGGTTTAACTTCTTTTGTGAAGGCTTTTGTCCCATTTGCGCCATCATTTGCCGCATCATATCTGCTGAAATCGGCGGATTTTCCTGTAAATAATGTTTCATATAAGCCCGTGCGCCAAAAAAGCCACCAATTAATCCGATAATTAGCATAACAATGCCAACTATAATTGTAATACCCATTTTCACTCCACCTTTAATCTCAAGATACTCTTTTAGTGTATAAGATTTTAGTTATTTTAGCAAAGTTAATCTGGCCGCCAGCCGTTCTTTTTTTGAATTTTTCGCACCTTAGCGGGAGTAATTTCTCGTCCTTGACGGTTATAAAGCTTGGTATGCAGCAATTGTTGCTTAAATCCTTGACGAAAATTAGCCAAGTACTCCTGCCTCAACGTCTGCTGTTCTAGCTTTTCTGCTTCGTCTAAGCCGACAGTTTTTTGCCGGTGGGCCAATTCATTAATCCTGCTAATTAACTGATTTTGCCGTTTATTTTCGTTAAGTTCTACCATTTAATTCTCCTTGCTTGCGAACATATGTTTGAAACTAACTATCGCGTATGCTATTCTAATAATAAAGAATACTAGGAGTATATCAATGCGTCAAACAATTAGTGCTAAACAAAAGGCAATTTTACAATGCATTTATGATTATATTAAAAGTCGAAGTTATCCGCCAACCGTTCGGGAAATTTGTGAGGAAGTAGGATTGTCTTCAACTTCTACAGTCCATGGTTATCTTTCACGACTTCAAAGCCACGGTTTTTTACAGCGTAATCCAACTAAGCCTCGGGCTCTAGAGATAACTAATGCCGGTTTAGAAGCGATTAATGCCAAACAAGACCAAATCCCAATATTGGGAATAGTTACCGCTGGTGAGCCAATTTTGGCCATCCAACAAAATGCTACTGACTTTTTCCCTTTACCGCCTGATTTACAGACCATAGATGGCAATCTATTTATGCTGACTATCCAAGGCCACAGCATGATTAATGCTGGTATCCTAGATGGTGATCAAGTCATTGTACGTCAACAGCATACCGCAGAAAATGGTGAAATAGTTATTGCAATGAACGCTGACAATGAAGCAACATGCAAAAGATTCTACCAAGAAAATGGCCATATCCGCTTACAACCTGAAAATGATGAGTTTCAACCTATCATTTTAGATAAAGTCACTATTTTAGGTAAAGTGGTAGGTTTATACCGAACTCATATTTTTTAAAGGTCACTTTTGAAGATATGAATTTGAATTTATTCAATAACAAGGGGTTGAGACTTTATTTTTGTCTCAACCCCTTGTTCGGATTAAACTTGTAATCTGCCCAATATAAAAAGTTATCCCTCTGATTTTTTAAAAAGCAAATGAACACCACCACCAGGTATTGGAGTGGATTCTTTTAATGGATACGGTGTATTGTTGTAATCCGCCCATAATTCTACAAAGGATTTTGCATCTCTGTTGCCTTCTACATAGGGAGCAACAGTAAGAGATATCTCATCAATTAAGCTATCTCTAAAAAATGCACCATTAAGGACAGCCCCACCACATAACACAACATTTTCGATACCGAACTTTGTTTTTAGTTTAATCAAAGCCATATTCAAATCCATCGTTGAAGAAGACTCACCAGCAAAAATATATGGGATTCCAACTTCCCGTAAATAAGCAAGATATTCTTTCTTAGCATCTTTCGTTAATATTTCGACGATTAGTAATCGTTTTCCTAGATGTTCAAAATGACTTTTCGCCCAGTTACATTTACCTTTTCTATCAAAACTTAAGAAATAATACTTATCAGGATCTTTGATGACGTAATCTTCATCATCAATCTCAGTATTTTCATATTTTTTAAAATCTACTTCAGCACGTCCGACTACATTTAAAGACTCTACATTCGTTGCTCTTCCTACTGCCATAGCAGTTCCAAATTGTGTAAATAAGGTTTCATAGTAAAACCCAAAAGTTTGTTCAGTTAATGGCTCCCTTGCATACTGTCCATTTATTTTTCCGTCAATTGATGTGACCATATGACAAATTACATTACTTCTTTCCATACTATAGTCTCCTTTACCGGTTATATGATGATATATACTTAGATTCTCGTCTTCCCCCTCATTTCTAGAATTGTACCATTATGATTTTCTTCCTACTAATCACTTCCTTTCAGACCTTAGAACAAGTAAATCTAGTTTTGACAATCGAATTAATAATAGCCCACAGTGCCATTTATATATATCTACGCCATTGTTTTATGATATTGACTGACATTCATCCCAGTCCGAATGAAGAATACCCGTAATAAGGATTATACTTCGGCATAATTTAGAAGATAGACAATATTAGCATAGGACCTATCCTTAATTTTAAAAAGCTTTTACAGTATCTTCCAAGAGTCTATTCAGCTGTTTTTGAAACTTAAGCTGTTTGTTCTTGCTTTAATTTTCTTTGTATTAAGCGTTTTATTAGTATTCAGTTTACAAACTAAATCTCCAATGGAATTTGTGCTAATGGTTAATAAATCACTAAAACACTACGAACTTTTGTACTCAAGGAATTACGCACATCTAATAGAAATGTCAAATACTTCAACATCGAGGAATAACTGTTGAAAAAGATAATGTTACTTTCTCTAGAGTCAGTGTTTTCATGTATTCTTTGATAGAACCACAGAATCTACTTGATGTTACAACCTGACTGATATGTTGCTCGTTCGATTTCTAAGTACTTTTGCACAGGGCTTCAGCCAACATATTCTGCCACTGACTGATAGCCTGTGGGCTTCTTAATACTTACTCAAACTGGGACTTTCGCCATCGGTAATAAAAGACCTGCTGGATAAGCAACGAAGAAAATAACTCTGAAAATTTCCCAGTGACTAGTCTTTATCGTAAAAATTATCCGTTAAGTCTATATCTTTTTCTATCTTGTAGATGTCGCGCCTCTATCAACGGAAATCGTTGTAGCGTTCATCGCACTTGCTCCGTCACAAAGCAACCAAACAATGGTGTGTGCACATTCCTCTGGTTCCAACATCGTCCCCCGATGAACCCGATCGGTTTTATTGGAAAATTTGTGACCTAGTTGTTCCCAGTGACTCTTGATTAATGGTGTAGCCGTAGCCACAGGAGCGATGCCGTTGATACGGATTCCTTGTGTGGCCAATTCCAGCCCCTAGAGACTTCACCAAGCCTACGACAGCATGTTTTGCCGCTGTATAGGCAAGTTTCTGAGGCAGTTCCAATCAATCCTTGAATGGAAGAAACTTCCACGATGGCATATCCATCTCCGCCCTGTTTCAACATTTGCTCTGTCTGTTCCTGTAATAACCACCAATGTCCTCGAAGATTAGTGTCCATCACATTATCATAATCTTCATCGGCTATTTTCGTAGAACTTAGCTCCGGCTGCTCCGCCAAAGATTCCCGCTACGTTTGCAGCATAATCAATGCGACCCCATAACGCCACTGTTTTACTGATAAGATCAAACACACTATCCTTGTCGCGAATATCAATTAAGATAAATGTTGCTTGATATCCTTTTTTGGAGATCTTTGACTACACGCTGACCTTTTCCTAATTAAAATCAGCTATTACAACTTTAGCACCGGATGTAGCAAGCAACTCACTAGTCGCTAGCCCCATACCATCAGCCCCACCTACAACTAGGGTCACTTTATCTGTAAAATCATACTGAACGTTCATAATTTTCCTCACTTTCTTTACATAGAGTAAACGCACTAGATTACAAGCAGAACCTTCTTACTACCAAGTTTAATCTTTCAAAAAGTATTACTTTGGATAGACGACACCAGCCATTTTTTCGCTTTGATCCCACAAAGATCGAGCAACTTCAGAATCATTGGCTAACTTATGAGGTTTAGCAATCTTACGTTTATAATAATATTGTCCCGGCTGCCAATCCTTTACTGGTTGTGTTGTTGCCAACCACACACCAGTGTCTGCTCCTTGATCAGGCGGAATCATAGAAAAAATCCGTTGAGCAAACTTCGACCGGAGAGCAAAACTGTACATTCCATGAATAAACCCTTCTGCTTCTGAAGCAAAGTTTGACAACACATTGCCTGGGTGGAAGGCTACCATAGAGACGCCTGAATTTCCGTATCGTTTGGTGAATTCCTTGGCAAAAAGAATCCCTTCTAGTTTTGCATTCCCATAAGCGCTAGTATTACTGTATTTTTTCTCCATATTTAAATCGTTGATATCTAACTTACTCAAAACACTATTCCCCACACTAGAGGTATTAATTACTGTAGCGTGTCCAGCAACCAAATTGTCAAAAAGAATCTGAGTCAATAAGAAATGGGCCAAGTAGTTAATTTGAAAGGTCTTTTCAAAACCATCCACCGTTACCACCCGTTTGCCATAAATCCCCCCAGCATTATTAAAGAGAATATGAATCTTCGGATATTTCTCCTTCAATGCTTGACCTAGTTTGCGAACTTCGTCTAACTTCGTAAAATCTGTGACATAGTAAGGAACATTCAGCTCTTTACCCACAGCCATGGTTTTTTTTGGTGAACGACCGATAATCACCACCTGATAGCCTTTTTCCTTCATTTGAGTAGCAATAGCTTTTCCAATACCATCGCTTGCTCCGGTTACAATTACTGTTTTCCCGTTCATAATATACTTCCTTCCATCTCTTCACATCTAATTATAAAAGGTTGACGCTAAAAATGAATAACATAACGTGCCTTTATCATAGCTAAAAGCGCCATTCATTTGTTTTCATAAAGTTCCCCGATAAGCAGTAATCGTCTGGCCAGTCCAATTCTTAAAGGCTCTGGAAAAAGAAGCCGGTTCCTTATAACCCACCAAATATGCAATCTCTCCGGTAGAAAGCTCTTGGGTGTCCATATATCTTAGAGCTAACAATTTTTGGACCTTCTGCACCAGCTGCGCAAAGGTCACTCCTTGTTCTTTTAATTTCCGCTGCATGGTCCGCACACTAACACCTAGAGATTTTGCGACTTCACCCCGAGAAAATCGATCACTAGGAATGGCGGTAAAGAGTGCTTTTTCCACAAGATTTAAAAAAGAATGATCCTTCGATAGTTCCTCTAAGCGACGCTTTAACTCTGGTTCCAAGTACTCCCACATCACGTTGTTTTGGGTGATGAACGGTATCTGTACATCCTCTGTGCGAAATACTAAGGAATTGTGATCAGCCAATTCCGGCTGTACTTCTAAATAATCCACTAATAAATGACTGTACTCATAAGGACTAGTAACACTCACCGGAACAATATCTTTTCCTGTCCCCGTACGTATTAAGCTAAGCAGAACTAGCTGTTCATTTAACAGAGTAAACCGAGGCATATCAACACCTTCAATAGCAAAACTTAACTTAATGGTCAGCGTTTCTGACTGTTCATCGATAGACACGACTAAGGGACAAATCAATTGCTTGTACAAGCCAAAGCGATGAAAGGCCTCCTGGGAATTTTTCGCACAGAGTGCCACAAAAAAGGGTGGCATAAAGTTATGAATATTCTTCACTTCACTGAAAGCGAGAATTTGTTCATCGGTAATATCCTTGTCTAGCTCCCCTAGAAACTTAACGTAATCCCCAGGGGATAGTTCTAATTCTTCCTTCCATAACACGTTGGGAATAGAGGCTCGTTCCAAAAGATCGTCCAATTGTATCCCAACCCCCTGAATAAATGCTTGAAATTGCTTCGAAATCGTAACCTTCATCTTGATTCGCTCCTTTATATTGCCATAATAATGCTAAATTTCCCTGACAACAATTTCACTAACTTTATTCTATTATAGGTAATAATTCAAGCAAACGAAATGATATTAAGCGCCACACATTATTCATTTCGTGCCATAAAGTGTATGAAGCCTTTGCTTGAAATAGCTCCTGATGATCACTGTTGCAAAGTATAATTCCTCTTCTCTCAAATGTAATTCACATAAAGAAATGTTAACAATCTTTATCTTTGTAATCATTTTAGCTATTAAAGGTCGCAGATTCTATAATTAATCCGAACAGCATTAATTATAGAATCTGCGGGTAATAAAAAAAGACGTTCAAATCTGTAGTTTTGAACGTCTAATCTATTGTATTACTATTAGTTTTCTTTGTTTGCGATAAGTTACTTCTTTGTTTATAGATTTTGATTCTTCGATAATCAAATCCTATTTCTGCCATCAATTCTTCCCAATTTTTATTTGTTCTTTTCATAATTGTATCAACTGACGGAAGTTTCGAGGATTGGACAAGTTTTCGAAATTTCGTCATTGATATTTCTTAGTTCAAGCATCAGTTCAAACTCAGTAAGTGAAGGTATCTCTATTTTCTTTCTGAACAGAGGCTTTACATCTCCAAGCCTCTTTTTCAATGTAATTAACGAAGGAACATCTTTTCCCACCGATTTTTTAAGGGTCACTTTTGAAGATGTGAATTTAAATTTATTCAATAACAAGGGGTTGAGACTTTATTTTTGTCTCAACCCCTTGTTCGATAAATTAAAGATTATTTAAATAGCAATTATAAAAACATTATAAATAAATTGTCTCTACAAAACTACTTACGACGCTTCTCGGCAATACGAGCAGCCTTTCCACGTAATGAACGCAAGTAATACAACTTAGCACGACGAACACGTCCATGACGAACTACTTCAATCTTAGAAACCCGAGGAGAGTGTAACGGGAAAGTTCTTTCAACACCAACACCACTACTAATCTTACGAACAGTGTAAGTAGCACTGATACCAGAGCCTCGACGACGGATTACAACTCCTTCAAAAAGCTGAATACGTTCGCGGGTACCTTCAACAACTTTAGCATAAACACGCACAGTATCTCCTGCACGAAAATCAGGAATATCAACACGCAATTGAGATTTTGTTACCTGATCAATTAATGGACTTTTACTCATAATACTTCTCCTTTACTGATACTCATGTAAATCTAAACATTACAGCGGAATATCGTTGTATTGTGTAAACACACAACTTTTATCATAGCATATTTTTAATTTTTGTAAAGTTAATTTTGCTCAGTTAATAATTGGGCTAAATATTGGCGGTCTGCTTCTGTCAACGGGGCCTTCTGCAAAAGATCTGGGCGTTGCAAATAAGTTTTCTTTAAGGCCTCTTGCCGCCGCCACTGTGCAATTTTTTGGTGATTGCCACTTAACAAAACATCCGGAACCTTTAACCCCCGATATTCTGCAGGCCTAGTATACTGTGGATACTCTAATAGTCCAGCGCTAAAAGAATCAGAATAAGCAGAGGTTTCATTACCTAAAACCCCCGGAATAAAGCGTGCTAGAGCATCAATCATTAGCATAGACGCCATTTCGCCGCCCGTGATGACAAAATCTCCAATAGACAAGCGATCTGTAGCCAACTTCTCAATGCGCGCATCAAAGCCTTCATAATGTCCGCAAATAAATACCAAATGTTGCTCCTGAGCTAAATCTTGAGCAACTTTTTGATTAAACTTCTGACCAGCTGGATCTAATAGAATAACCCGCTTAAAATTAGGATCTTCTTGATTAATTTGATCCATTGCCCGATAAATTGGCGGTGGCGCTAATAACATCCCCGCTCCACCACCATAGGGAGTATCATCCACATGATGATGTTTATCAGTTGAATACTTTCTAAAATCACAAACATCAATTTTTAAAATACCCTTTTGTTGGGCCTTTCCCAAAAGAGATTCGTCGAGCGCGGTAAACATTTTAGGAAAAAGTGTTAAAACATCAATTTTCATCTATTAGTCCTTCTGGCAAATCAACATATGCAGTTTGGGTATCGAGATCTACGGTTTTTAAGGTTGATTTTAAGATGGGTATCAAAATTTCTTGTCCTTGTTGATTACGAACATTCCAAACATCATTAGGACCTAAATTCATAATATCCACTACTTGACCTAACTCACCGTATTGAGCATCTTGAACCTTTATTCCCATAATATCTTTGTAAAAGTATTGTCCTTCTTCTAATGAGGGCATCACCGAAGTATCAGCAAACAATTCCAAACCCTTATATTTTTCTGCTTGATTGAGATCATCTATTCCCATTAATTTCAAGAGCCAAAAGCGCTGTTGAGGCCGAACTTGTTCGACTATAAAAGCTTGATAATCAACAGCAGTTTTAATAAAGACTTGAGCTTGTTTAGCAAAACGCTCCGCAGGAAAATCGGTAGTTGAATTAATTTTTAATTCACCGCGGTTACCGTGTGTATTAATGATTTTTCCAATCCGAACATATTGTTTTTGCGCCATTTACTTCATCCTTAAATTCTTTATTATCCCTTAATATTGATTATACAAAGAAGAGGCCTGGAATAAACTTATCCGCGCCCCTTCTTATCACAAGTTAATCATTATTTAATTCTGGAATGATATTAAGTTTAACTTTTTTAGTATCATCATGATTTTGTGAATATACAACTGTACGAATTGCTTGAGCAACACGTCCTTGTTTACCAATAATACGTCCTGCATCACGACCACTAACATGTAAATTATAAATTAGATAATCTTCTTGCTGATCAGTTGTTAATGATACTTGCTCTTTATCATCAGTTAAAGGCAAAACAATTGCTTTAATAAGATCACCAATATCCGATTTCATATCTTAATCCTACGACTATTTGGCTTTCTTTGCTAATTTAAGTTCATGAAATTGTTTCATAATACCCTTTTTTGATAACAAATTCCGCACAGTATCAGATGGTTGTGCACCTTTTTGCAACCAATCTAAAATTGCGGCTTCATCAATTTTGAATTCTTCCTTGCGTAAAGGATTATAATGTCCAACTTCTTGAATAAAGCGGCCATCACGAGGTGAACGTGAATCTGCTACTACTATACGATAGAAAGGACGCTTTTTACTACCCATACGCCGCATACGAATTTTAACTGCCATAATTAATTCCTCCAAATAATTTCTTAACGTGTGTAATTATACTGAATATTTAACAGTCTGTAAAGACTTTTTTCTTTACAGCTATGATTTAAATCTTTTTACTTTCTTTAAACGCTTCTTTTTCCGCTTTTTATTACGACGTACCATCGATCCCATCGCCATTTTGCCTAATTTCCCCTGCAGACCGGAACCCATCATTTGTTCCATACCATTAAAGTTCCCCTTTGACATTTTTTGCATCATGGTCTGCATTTGCTTAAATTGCTTAATCATGCGGTTAACTTCTTGTATAGGTCGACCCGCACCCGCAGCTAAACGCCGCCGTCGCGAAGGATTCAGTAATTCTGGATTTTGCCTTTCTTGTGGAGTCATCGAATAAACAATTGCTTTTAAATGTTCCAGATCTTGAGGGTCCATTTTTACATTTTGCAAAGCCGGATTATTAGCCATGCCCGGAATCATCTTCATGATTTCATCCATTGGACCCATTTTTTGTACTTGATCCAACTGATCGACAAAGTCATTGAAATCAAAGGTATTTTCCTGCATTTTTCGAGCAAGTTCTTCAGCTTGCTGTTCATCGTAATCTTTCTGTGCTTTTTCGATAAGGGTCATCATGTCGCCCATGCCCAAAATTCGATTAGCCATTCGATCAGGATGAAATACTTCTAAAGCATCTAATTTTTCACCTGAACCCACAAATTTAATCGGTTTTCCAGTCACTGAACGAATAGATAAGGCTGCCCCACCACGGGTGTCACCATCAAGCTTCGTTAAAATGACCCCCGTAATGTCTAAGCGCTCATTAAAGCCCTCAGCAACGTGGGTAGCTGCTTGACCTGTCATGGAATCAACTACTAATAAAATCTCGTCCGGATGAGCTAATTCTTTAATTTTGCTTAATTCATCCATTAATTGTTCATCAATTTCCAAACGACCAGCGGTATCAATTAGGACATAATCATTTTTATTTTGCTCTGCTTGCTGTAAACCATTTTGAACAATTTTTACAGGATCTTGATCAGTACCTTCGTCATAAACTGGTACTGCTAATTGTTCCCCAATAGTCTTTAATTGCTCTATAGCAGCTGGGCGATAAACATCAGCAGCAATAAATAAGGGACGCGCGTGCTGCTGTTCTTTTAAATACCGCGCTAACTTCCCAGCAGATGTCGTTTTACCAGCACCTTGAAGCCCAACCAGCATAATAACTGTTGGAATTTTGGCAGCTTTATTCAGTAAAACTGCCTGTGAACCCATAATCTTAGTTAATTCTTCATCAACAATTTTTATTACTTGTTGTGCTGGTGTAAGGCTATCCAGCACCTCGCTGCCAATTGCTCGTTCCCGAACTGTTTTAATAAAAGTTTTTGTGACATCGAAATTGACATCAGCTTCTAGTAAAGCTAACCGAACTTCACGCATCATTTCACGGACATCGGCTTCGGTAACTTTACCCTTGCCCCGCAATTTAGAAAAAGTTTTTTGGAGCCGCTCACTTAATCCTTCAAAGGCCATTTTATCTTCTCCTATTCCAGCTTCATTAATTCATTGATTATCGACTTTAAGTCTACATCATCAGCATATTTTTGTGCCACTTGTTTTTGTAATTGCTGTAGTAATTGCTCGCGCTGTTGAAAATTACGATATAGATGCAGCTGTTGTTCATAATTAGTTAAAATCTTAACCGTCCGCTGCAAATTATCGTACACTGCTTGCCGGCTAACTTGTTGTAACTGGGCGATTTCACCCAACGAGTAATCATCACCATAGTATAACTGCATATATAAATCCTGTTTTGCCGTTAATAAAGGCTGATAAAAATCATAAAGCATGTTAATTTGTGTAGTTTTTTCAATACTTTCAGTCATCACTTTTTTCCGTTAGTAAGTTGCTAAACAATCCCGTAGCAAATTTTTGCGGATCAAATACTTGTAAGTCTTGCACCTGTTCGCCTAATCCGACCAATTTAACAGGAATATGCAATTCATCATTAATAGCTAGTACAATCCCGCCTTGAGAAGATCCATCGAGTTTTGTCAAAACGATACCAGTGACCTGCGTAGTTTTTTCAAATTGTTTAGCCTGACTTAAAGCGTTTTGCCCTGTAGTAGCATCAATGACTAATAATACTTCATGGGGAGCTTCAGGAATTTCTCGCGTAATAACACGCTTAATCTTCTCTAACTCTTTCATCAAGTTAGTATTATTTTGCAGCCGACCGGCTGTATCCACTAATAAAACATCAAAATTCTTTTCTTTAGCCGTAGCTATAGCTTCAAAAACTACTGCTGCTGGATCAGAACCAGGCTTGCCTGCTACGGTAGTAACGCCTACTTGTTGCCCCCAAGATTGCAGCTGCTCTATCGCGCCAGCACGGAAAGTATCGCCTGCCGCTAAAAGAACTTGATGGCCCTGACTTTTATACTGAGCAGCTAATTTACCAATAGTAGTGGTTTTACCAGCCCCATTGACACCGACAAAAAGAACTATATTTAAACTCCTTTTGGGATCAACATTTAACTTAAAATCATGATTTTGGGCATCTTCCTGATATAATTGTGCCATTTTTTCCACAATTACATGTGAGACTTCTTTTTTGCCTTTCGCGTTTTTTAATTTTACTTCTGCACGTAATGCATCAGAAATTTTCAAAGCCATCTCATAACCAACATCCGCCTGAATGAGTAAATCTTCTAAGTCATCAAAAAAGTCTTCATCAACACTTCGAAAATTAGCCATAAAGGCATTAAACTTATCGCGAAAACTATGACGGGTTTTTTCTAATCCTTGATCGTATTCAGCTTGTTCAGGAACAATATCTTCATTATCCGCTTTACTTGCCGTTGCAACGGACTTAGAAGGTTTATCTATCGGCTCCGTCTGAGCCGTTGGTATGTCTGTCGCAGTTGTTTGTAGATCAGTTTTAGAATCTTGCAAATTTGATGGTGAATAAGGAACTTTTGTTTTATTTGTTTCGTCAGACTCTAAAGGTAGATCCGGTTTGATCGTTGTTTCTGTTTCCGATGTTGCTTTTGTTTCTATTTCTGGTTGCTGTTCAGACTGTTTTGGCTGCTCTTCTTCTGCCGGCTTGGAGGTTTGCTTTTGATCTTCTGCCGGCATTGGCTTTTTTTTCTTCTTAAATATATCAAATAATCCCATTATGATGCCTCATTTCTATTTTGTTTCAAAGCAATAGTAATTACTGAAGAAATCCCCGATTCCTGCATTGTGACTCCATACAAACGATTGACATGCATCATGGTTCCTTTACGGTGCGTAATCACTATAAATTGCGTTTTTTGATCATATTTATTCAAGTAATTAGCGAAGCGTTCCACATTTGCATCATCTAATGAAGCTTCCACTTCATCTAATACACAAAAAGCCACTGGATGAACCTTCAAAATGGCAAACAATAACGTAATAGCTGTCAAAGCCCGCTCGCCACCTGATAGCAGGCTTAAACGTTGTAATTTTTTGCCTGGTGGCTGTGCGACAATTTCAATACCAGTTTCCAGCAGATTACTAGGATTATCAAGTACTAATTGTGCATGTCCCCCTCCAAACATCTGGGGAAAAAGTACTTCAAAGGCTGCTGATACTTGATTAAACATTTTTTCAAAACGTTGTGAGACTTCTTGATCCATTTCCTGCATAGTTTTTTGTAGCTGCCGGCGCGCTGTTAGCAGATCATTTTGCTGTTGAGTTAAAAATTCATAGCGATCTTTAACTTGCGCATAATCTTTTAAAGAACTAAGGTTAACCTCACCTAATTCGCGAATGCCCTTTTGTAGCAGTTGTGCCTGCTTTTTGGCCGGTGTTAACTGCCAATCTGAAGGAATTTTTTGGAAGGCAGCTTCAAAAGATAATTGATATTGCTGTTCAAGAATTGAAAGTTTTTGCCTTATCTGATTAGTTAAATTAGTCAAATTAATAGCAATGTCTTCTTGTTGATTGGTCCAATTTTTTTGTAATTCAAATAAACGCGTAGATTGTTGCTGTAGTGTTTGTGCTGCTTGAATTATTTGTTGGCGTTGCTGTTTAGTATCATGAATTTGAGTTTGAAGCTGATTGAGCTGTTTTTTTAGGTCCTGTATTTGGGATTGGTAATCCTGATTCGAATTGCTCCCACTCGTATTCTGGTTTAGTTCTTGCAGTTGTTCTTGAATGTTTTGATACTGTTGTTGGACTTGCTGCAATTCTTTCTGATTAACTTGCTGTAAATGCTGATGGTTTTGTAAATTATTTTCAGCTAACGCTAATTGGGTTTTATAAGTATGCAGTCGTGCCTCATATACTTGCTTTTGAGCATCAAAATCGGTTAATAGTGCTTGCTGCTGTGTTATTAACTGTTGTTGCTGCTCAATTTTGACAGTTACACCTTGTTGTGATTGCTCATTAGCAGCAGTTTGCGTTTGTAATAAATCTAATTGCTGCTTTAATTGTTGTAATTGAAAATCATGAGCCTGCAGCTGCTGTTGATCATTTTCTTCTTGTTGTTTTTGTAATTGCACTAAATTTTGTAAATCACGTGCCTTTTTTTCCAAATTTTGTGCTTGCTGCTGTTGGTGCTTTTGGGTATCAATGAGAGCTTGAATTTGTTCTTGACTCTTATTGATGAGATTTTGTTGTTCTTTAAGCTGTACTTGGGCAGTTTTTAACCAAGTTTGCAGTTTAGTTATGCGACTACGCTGAGATAATAAATCAACATTGTTTTTGTTTTGGCCACCAGTCATTGCTCCGCCTGGACTAATAATATCACCTTTTAAGGTCACAATTCGAAAGCGATGTTGCGTTAGATTACTAGCTTTTATAGCCGCATCAATATCTGTCACTACTAATAGAGCACCAAAAAGATTTTCCATGACATTACTTAAAGATACTGGGTAAGTAATTAAATCACTGGCTATTCCAATAAAGTAATCCTTAGTTAATAAATCACCTAATTGATTATTAATAATCTTGCGGGATTTAATGATATTTTGAGGTAAAAAGGTAGCACGGCCTGCCCGTTTTTGATGTAAAAAATTAATTGCATCACGAGCAGCCGTCTGTGTGGCAGTGACAATAGACTGTAATTGGGTGTTAGCAGCACTTTGAATAGCAATTTGTAATTTTTCAGGTACCGTAATTAGTTCAGCAACTACCCCAATAATTCCCTTTAAATTTGCTTGCTGATTTAAAACTGCTCTAACACCTTGATAAAAACCTTGATGCTGTTCAACAATTTTCTTTAATGATTGCAATTCTGCCTGGTTTTGCTGCCATATATGCTGTGCTTGCTGAAAGTGTTGCTGTCTAGTAGACAACAAATCTTCATATTGCACTAATTGTTGCTGGTATTGCTGTAATTGATCCTGATTTTGTTGCCAAGATTTATGATAGTGATCATACTGTTGTTGATTTTGCTGTAATTTTTGCTGAGTTTGCTGCAATTGCTGTTTTTTTTGGTGACGCACTTGCTGAAGCTGTGCTTGCTGATGTTGCAGGCGCTCTTGTTGTTGCTGTAAATAATTTTGCTGGTTACGCAAGGACGTTTTTTTCTGCAACAATTCTAAATATTGAGCTTGCAAATCTTTAATTTTTTGGTTAATTTGTTGCGGATCGGCCTGAAAATTGGCTTCCAAAGTTGTTATCTTTTCCTGCAGGGTTTGTATTTGCGCAGTTAAACTCTGCTGTTGTATTTCTTGTTGTTTACTAACAACCTGCAAATCAGTCACCTTTTTCTCCAAGGCACTTTTTTGCGCAGTTAAATTGGACCGATTAGTAGCATTAAAGCCACTGCGTTCTTGGGCCAAAGCTTGTTGCCCTTTCAAAACTTCTAATTGACGACTAAGATTGGTTAATTGAGTTTGATTTTTATCAATCGCACTCGTCAGTTTCTGGTTAGTTTCCCGATTTTGAGCAATGGCAGCATCCGCGCTGTTAACTTGTTGGCTAATTTTTTGTAAATGTGTTTTTGCTTGCTGCTGGCGGGTTAACCACTGCTGCTTTTGCTGATTTAATTGCTGGATTTCTGTTGCTAGAATTAGTTGTTCTAACTTATCATAACGTTGCTTTTGATCTTGATAGTCACGCGCAATGCTAGCCTGTTGTTTTAAAGGTTCTACTTGACGTGCTAATTCTTGAACAATATCACTC
>NZ_SCHP01000022.1 GCF_013607485.1 Bombilactobacillus bombi | reverse complement strand
AATTCAAGAAATGAACCCTAAGTCATAATATTAATTTATTCAACAATTGCCAATTACTAAAGCGGCTTCAGCTTATTTTACACTTATATCAGCAATTTGTACCTATAAAGATTCGTTATCACTGCAATATTTTGCTTTTTAAATTATTAGTTATTGAATTGCCTTATTATCATTAGAATTAAGTATAACCAGTAAGATCTATGTGTTATTCTGAAAACTAATAAATACTACATAAAAATGCCTTTAAACAGTTTAACTACCCACTAACAACTAGTACACTGTGAGTACCAAAGTAGGTAAAATTATAATAAATGGAACAAAAAAGTATCTAAATCCAAGCCAATGAAGGAAATGTTGTTCTTAATCAACTAAAACTACCATTTCTACTAGCCTAACCTAGCGAGAAATAGATGAACTGGAAATTCAAAATTAACTACTGATTAGCCAACTACCGACTTAAATACTCCAAAAAAGATTGCGTTATTGGTCAAAACAAAATGATTAAAAATATTGCAACGGTCTATCTTTGCTTTATTAAAAATAATAAATACAAAAGAATAACAGTGTATATTTTACGCAAAACATATCAGCAACTATTTTCTTTGATATCACTAATAAATTTGAAAACAAATCAACCTTTGTCAAACAACTGCCCTCAAGAAATAATCTTGGATAGATACTTATCAGCTAAAAATTACTGAAGTCAAATATATTGAAAAATTCCGTGATCACGATAAACATCTACTAAAAATATTTATTCAATTATCCATAAAAAATTATGAAGCTTGTCATTTTCAAATAATGGCAAGTTCTTTTTATCTATGATATATATAAATAACCCACTGTAAAACAGTGGGCATATTTACAAACATTATTTTCTTTCCAACTTCGTAACACTTTCCACATGCTTAGTCATCGGGAACATATCCACCGGTATAGACTCTTTAGCTTGATAATGTGCCTGCAACAATTGAACATCGCGGGCTAAAGTAGCCGGATTACAGCTAATATAAACAATTCTTTGTGGCCGCAAAGCAAAGATACTCTCAATTAAACTGGAGTCCAGTCCCTTGCGTGGTGGATCCACAATTAAAACATCAATTTGTTTATGTTCCTGAGCCCATTTATTTAAGACAGCTTCAGTTTTTCCTTTAATAAATTTAGCATTATGAATACCGTTAATAGCAGCATTAGCTTGCGCGTCTTTGACCGCACTAGCAACACTTTCAATTCCAGTGACCACTTTTGCTTGATCAGCTAAACTTAAACCAATTGTTCCAATTCCACAATAAGCATCCACAACTGTTTCTTGACCACGTAAATCAGCAGCTTCAATAGCTAATTGATACAATTTTTGGGTTTGACGGGGATTAATTTGATAGAAGGATTGGGGTGAAATCCGGAATTTTTTGCCTAAAATCTCATCGGTAATATAAGCTTGTCCAGCTACGAGTTCAAAACGAGAACCTAAAATCACATTAGTTTTTTTAGCATTCACATTTACGTATAAAGAAGTAACATCCGAATTGGCGGCAATAGCATTTAATAACTGATTTAGGTGTTTAATTTTTTTGGACGTAACTACTAACACAACCATCATTTCTCCCGTAAAATAGGCCCGGCGAATGACAATATTGCGCACATCTCCGTGATTCGTTGTTTCATCGTAACCCTTGATTTCGTATTGACGCAGTAAATCACGAATCTGATTTACTTCTGCGTCAATTGCCGGGTCTTGAATTAGATAGTCATCTAAGGCCACTAGATCATGCGAACGCTGCCGAAAGAATCCTGTTGTAGGCTGGCCAGCAATCGTCCGAACAGGAATTTGAGCCTTATTCCGGTAAGCTAAGGGTTTTTCTGCCCCTACTGTAGGCTTCACTGAAATATCTAAATCCATTTTTTGAAAGTCATTCACTAGCTGTTCTTGCTTAAATTCTAATTGTTTGTTGTAGGCTAAATGGATTAAAGGAGCAATCCCAGTTTGGACATATTTCTTATCATATTGTTCTATGCGGTCGGGGGATTTCTTTATAATTTCCAAAGTTTTGGCAAAACCAAATTTTCGCCCAACTTTAGTAACTACTGCTCGAACTTGTTCACCCGGAAGTGCATTTTCTACAAATAGCGAATAGCCCTCAACTTTGGCTACGCCTAGACCCTCATAGGACAAATCAATAATATCTAAAGTTATTTCTTGATTCTTAGTTAAATTAATAGTTTTCATAGTTCTCCTTAAAAAAGAAGACTGGGACAAAAGGTAATTGTCTCAGCCCCTGATATACATTTCAATTAAAATTTTATTCTTGCTCTTTTAGTGAATTAACACTATTAACAAAATGTTTTTCTGCTTGTTTTTCCGCAGGTGTTTCTGTATTGATGGATTCATCAGGAATCGCGTCTAAATCAGCAAACATATCAATATGTCGCTGCAAGACGGTCAATTCGATGGGGGCATCGCCACCATACTCACCATCAAGATTAATCATAATCTTTTGGTCATCATTTGGCCTGACAAATAATTTGCGCGTTTTAGTATAAATTATCTTGGGGTCATTGATATGCTTGCCACCATTTAAAGCTTTGGCAATTAAAATCAACATCTCAGCGATATTAGTACCCTTTACAATTACTAAAGACAATTTTCCATCACCTAATTCCGAATCAGGAGCAATTTGCTCAAAACCGCCTACGGAATTAGTTAAACCAGATAAGAATAACGTAACATCACCGTCATAGACACCATCGTCATACTCTAAATGCATATTCATAGGCTTAATTCGGGGCAACATTTCAGCACCCTTCACCAAATAGGCTAAATATCCCAAAATTGACTTATATTCTGATGGCACTTCATAAGTCAATTCCGACATAGAGCCACCGCCAGCAATATTCATAAAATAGTGTTGTCCAGCCTGACCAATATCCATCGGTAAAATCTGTTTTTTCAAGATAATTCTTGCAGCTGCCACCGGATCATTACGGGGAATTTTGAGCGCTCGGGCATAATCATTAGTCGTACCTCCTGGAATAATAGCCATTTGCGGGCGTTTATCCAGGGGGGCAATACCATTTACTACCTCATTTAAAGTACCATCACCACCCGCGGCAACAATCAAATCAAAACCCGCTTGAGCGGCCCGGCGTGCTTCATTTTCTGCTGATTGAGGTTTAGGAGTGGTTCGAAAAGCACTAGCTTCATAACCTGCTTGCTCCAAAACATCTAAAATATCAGCCACACTTTTTAAAATACTTTCATTTCCCGAAGTCGGATTATAAATCAAACGAGCTTTCATTTTGTTTCCTCTTAGCGTTTCTTAATTTCAGCAGTAAGAATCTGATTAACAACCTTCGGATTAGCTTGCCCATGAGTTTGCTTCATAATTTGACCAACTAGAAAACCAAAAGCCCGATCTTTTCCATTTTTAAAGTCAACAATGGATTGTTCATTATCATCTAAAATCTGATCAATAATTGGTGTCAAGACTGCTGGATCCGACTGTTGGACTAAGCCCTTAGATTCAACCCAAGCTTTAGGTTCACTACCATTGGCAATCGTTTCAGCAAAGACTTTTTTAGCAATTTTAGAAGAAATAGTGCCATCTTTGACTAAGCCAATCATGGTTGCCAAATGCTCTGGCGTTAACTTAGTTTGATTCAAATCTAAATTGTTCTCATTCATGTAGGCATTAACATTAACCATTAGCCAGTTAGAAACTTGCTTAGGATCAGCGCCTAAGGCCACTGTTTGGTCAAAGAAGTCGGACATTTCTTTAGTATCAGTTAAAACTCCTGCGTCATATTCTGGAATCTTCAAATCTTGAATATAACGTTGACGGCGTTTATCAGGCATTTCCGGTATTTCTTGGCGAATTTGGTCAATCCAATCACTATCAATGTGATAATCAGGTAAATCCGGTTCAGGGAAATAACGATAATCATCAGCACCTTCTTTGACCCGCATTAAAATTGTAGAATCGGTGGGTTCATCATAACGACGCGTTTCTGGCCGAATAGTACCACCAGCCATTAAGATTCCCACTTGGCGTTTCTCTTCAAAGGCCAAACCATTTTTAACATGCTTAAATGAATTCAGGTTCTTTAATTCGATTTTTTGACCTAACTTATCTGAGCCAATTGGCCGCACGGAAATATTCGTGTCAACCCGCATGGAACCCTCTTCCATTTTAACATCAGAAGCACCAGTAAATTGAATAATCTGCCGTAAACGTTCCAAATAAGCATAAGCTTCATCTGGTGACTTAATATCTGGTTTGGAAACAATTTCAATTAAAGGTGTGCCTTGCCGATTTAAGTCAACATAGGAATAACCAGCTTCGCCATGTGTATTCTTACCAGCATCTTCTTCAATATGCAATTCTTCAATACCAATTTTTTTCTTATTACCGTCAACGTTGATTTCAATCCAGCCATCATGGGCCAAAGGTTGCTCTTTTTGCGTAATTTGGTAAGCCTTCGGGTTATCAGGATAAAAATAATTTTTACGATCAAAATGGGTATCTTGATTAACCTGGGCATTCAAAGCCAAAGCCGTCATAATTCCTAATTTATAAGCATATTTATTAACGGTTGGCAAAGTTCCCGGAAAACCAAAATCAATAACATTAGCATTAGTATTGGGCTTTGCACCGTAAGATACAGGTGAGGGACTGAACATTTTAGTTTTAGTCTTTAATTCAACGTGAACTTCCAAGCCAATTGTTGTTTCAAAATTCATTAGTTTTGGCCTCCAATCTGTGGACGCTGTTGCAAAAAATTAATTTCGTTTTCTAAAAATTGAGCAGCATTAAAAATAGTTTGTTCAGCAAACGGCTGCGCAATTAGCTGTAAACCAACCGGCATTCCATCTGCAAAGCCAACGGGTACTGAAGCTGCCGGTAATCCCGCCAAGTTAGCCGGAATAGTCAAAATATCATTCATGTACATAACCAAAGGATCATCAATCCGCGAGCCAATATCAAAAGCGGTGGTAGGTGAAGTTGGTCCAACTACTAAATCATAGTCTGCAAAGACTTTTTTAAAGTCATCAATAATCAAAGTCCGCACTTGAGCAGCTTTATTGAAGTAAGCGTCATAATAACCAGCTGATAAAGCAAACGTTCCTAACATAATGCGCCGCTTAACTTCATCGCCAAAACCTTCGCTACGCGATTTGACATAGACATCTTCCAAATTATGAACATCTTCTGCACGAAAACCATAACGGATTCCATCATAACGCTGTAAGTTTGATGATGCTTCACTAGAGGCGATAATGTAATAAACCTGCACAGCATATTGTGCATGTGGTAAGCTTACTGTATCAACAATCGCGCCATTTTGTTCTAAGACCTTGATAGCCAGTTGGATTTGCTTTTTAACTTCTGCTTGCACACCTGCTCCCATGAATTCTTCAGGAACGGCTACTTTTAAGCCTTTCACTTGTGGGGTAATTTTCGTATAATCCGGAACCGGTGAATCAGAACTGGTGTTATCATGGGCATCAAAACCACTAATAGCTTTTAAAACATGAGCAGAATCAGCTACATGTCGTGATAAAACACCGACTTGATCCAAACTAGAACTAAAAGCAATCACTCCCCACCGAGAAACTCGACCGTAGGTAGGCTTAATTCCAAAGATACCATTAAAAGAAGCCGGCTGACGAATAGAACCACCAGTATCTGTACCTAAAGCTGCTAAAACTTGACCAGAAGCTACAGCAGCTGCGGAACCACCAGAAGAACCGCCGGGAACCTTAGCAGTATTCCATGGGTTTTTGGTAATGCCAAAATGTGAAGTCTCAGTGGATGAACCCATAGCAAATTCATCCATATTTGTTTTACCAATATTAATCATACCGGCATTTAAAGCCTTAGCAGTCACAGTTGCAGAATAAATTGGTGAAAAATTAGCCAGCATGCGACTAGCTGCTGTAGTTTTCATACCTTTAGTTAAGATATTGTCCTTAATCGCTAAAGCAATTCCTTGCAGCGGATTTTCGGTATCAATTTCTTTTGGTGCTTGTGCTTGGTCATTGACAGTAATAAATGCATTTAAATGAGGATTTAAACGCTGAATATTAGTAAGTGTTGCTTGTGTCAATTCTTGAGGACTCATTTCTTTAGCTACCAATTTTTGATGAATTGAGTCAATTGTTTCATTAAAATAATCCACTGTTATTCCTCCCCGTTATCCAAAATTGCGGGCACTTTAATGAGACCGTTTTGTTGTTCTGGAACATTTTGCAGCAATTCTTCTTGACTATTTGTCGGTACAACTTCATCAGCTCTAAAGGAAGTCTTTTGGCGGGCAATATGTGTCGTAGGTGCCACGCCTGTAGTCTTTACTTGTGCTAATTGATCTTCCATGGTAATAATCTCATCTAATTGCTTAGTAAACTTATTTAATTGCTCTTCATCAAATTCCAACTTAGCTAACTGGGCTACATGTTGGACTAATTTCTTGTCAATCATCTAATCATCCCTTCTGTATACACATTTTAGTAAGAAACTAAAACATGATTGGTAAATTGCTTACTATTATAATCCTTGGTAATCAAGGCTTGTGGATCTTGAACAGTTTGAATACGAATTTCTATGGCTGGTTGCTGTGGTAAATAGCGGTTGGCCGATTCTTGAACAAATTGAGTAAAACTTCTGATTTGCGCTACTCCATAAAATTGAGTTGTCACAGTAATCACCATTGCGTTTAACGCTCCATCTTGGTAATGCACTTGAGCAGTGACTCCACTTAAATTAGGAAAATAATTTTCGATATGATTTTTAAAATTAGAAAAATCATCGGCATCATTGCTATTAATCGGCGTTTCATTATTAACTACCGGCAAAATTTGATTTTTTTCTTTTATTGGCTTCCAATCATTAATTTTTAAGCTATCCTTATGACTAACTCCATAACTAAAGAAAGTCCCTCCAACCAAGGAGTCATTAATATTTTGCCGATACAAGCCTACCACAATAGGAATACTTTTTAAATTATTATTCCTGCGTAAACGCTGGACAATTTTATTAGCCATTTCCTGACCCATAGCCTGCCTTTGTTCATCAGAAATTTTCGTTTCAAAAGTAGCTCCATACATTTCCTTAGTATAATAGTCCACTTCGTTCATGGCGAGTCCAATAGTCATTGCCGACAAATGATAGTCCTTATCACTTTGAGTATAAAAATCTTCCTCTAGTAGTTGCTGTAAGTAGATTGGATTACGCTTATCAGGATCTTTAGAGCCATTATCCTCAGGATTTAAGCCTAAAGGATTATTAGCAGATTTGCGCCCCAGCCACTTGCGCGCCGTGGTGGATGATATCATCTGTCCTTCTTGAAAATAATATTTATCCGGTGAAAACTCTTTTTGCGAAACTGCTAGCAATCCCGCCTCAAAAGATTGGACATTATGGTTATTGTTACTATCACTATCAGCAGTCAAACCACTAATCGTACTTACTCGATAACGACCATTTTGCAGGAGTGTACTATACTGTCCAGATTTAGCCGCTGGAGTCGTAGTAACCTTAGCATTTTTGCCATTTTGAGAACGACTAGACAAAGAAGAATTGCCTAAATTACCACAACCTGCCACCATCAATAATACTAGTATTATCATACCTAATCTAGATAACTTTTTCATTATGAAACTCCTACACTTCTTCCTGAAGCTGCTGCTGTAATTGTGCTTCATCCATAATTTTTATACCCAATTGTCGAGCTTTCGCTAATTTACTACCGGCTTTAGTTCCAGCAATCAACAAATCAGTTTTTTGGGAAACCGAATTGGTCACGTGCGCCCCTAGACTTTCTAAGAGCTCACTTAATTCCTGACGTTTATAATGGGCTAATGTTCCTGTAATCACAACTGTTTGTTGAGAAAAAATACTTTTAGTTGTTTTTGCAATCGAAGAACCCTTAAATTTCATATTAACATTTAATTGCGTTAATTCTTGGATTAATTGTTGAACTTTAGGGTTAGCAAAGTATACTTGCAAGCTATTGGCAATCGTTTCGCCCAAAGTATCAATTGCCAATATTTCAGTACTTGATGCCTGCATTAATTTTTCCATTGTTTGAAATTTTTGTGCTAATAGTTTAGCTGCCTTAGCTCCCACATGCCGAATACCTAAACCAAAAAGCAGTTTTTCAAGAGAATTTTGCCGCGAATCAGCAATCGCTTCTAAAAGATTATTAATGGACTTATCACCAAAACCATCAATCTCTGTTAAATCTTGATAGGTTAAGCGATATAAATCAGCTACATCTTGGACTAAATGATGCTGCCACAGCTGCTCTACAATTTTAGGACCCAAGCCGGTAATATCCATTGCATTACGCGAAGCATAATGAGTCAGCCCTTCTTTGACTTGTGCCGGACACATCGGATTAATACACCGTAAGGCCACTTCATCTTCCAAATGAACTAATTTAGAGCCACAAGACGGACAACTAGTTGGCGCCTCATATGACTGCGTATTTTGCGGACGCTTATCTTGTAAAACTTGGGAAACTTCTGGAATAATATCACCTGCTTTATGCAACAAGACAGTGTCATTTATGCGCACATCTTTTTGGCGAATCATGTCCATATTATGCAAAGTTGCCCGATTAACACGCGTACCAGCTAATTGTACAGGATCCATTACCGCTGTCGGGGTCACAACTCCAGTACGGCCAACGGTCCATTCAATTTGGCGGATGGTGGTTTGGGCCTCTTCGGGTGGAAACTTATAGGCAATCTCCCAGCGGGGAACTTTAACAGTATTGCCTAAGCGTTCCTGCAAAGTAAAGTCATTTACTTTTAAGACTATCCCATCAATCCCATAAGGCAATTGATCACGTAATTGTTGGTATTTGGCAATGTATTCTTTAACACCCGCCAAATCATGGCTGATCAGTCGCTCAGAATTTACATTAAATCCCAATTGTTGCATTTGTAAAAGAGCTTGGTCTTGTGTTGGAACTGACACTGCCTGCGGATTCACCATTGTATAAATAAAAGTACTTAGCTTACGATGGGCTGTAATTTTTGCATCAAGCTGGCGTAAACTGCCTGCGGCAGCATTGCGAGGATTGGCAAAGACGCTTGCTCCTTCTTGTTCGCGTTGCTGGTTTAACTTAGCAAAAGCTGTTTTAGGCATGAAACACTCCCCGCGCACCTCTATGTCCAGTGGCTGTGATAAGGTTTGGGGAATATTCTGAATTGTTAAAACATTATTAGTAACATCTTCACCAATCGTCCCATCCCCACGTGTGGATCCTTGAACCAAGTGACCTTGCTGATAGACTAATGATAAAGCCAAACCATCAATTTTTAATTCGACACTATAATCCACCGGATGACCGACGGCATTTTTAACTCGCTCATTGAATTCTTCTAGCTCAGTAAATGAAAAGACATCTCCCATAGATAGCATTGGAATTTCATGAGTAACTTTTGATAAATTAGAAGCCGGTATATCACCCACCAGTTGACTAGGAGAATCAGGAGTTATTAAATCAGGAAATTGCTGTTCCAAATGTAATAATTGCTGATACTTTTGGTCATAAATGTAATCCTCAACTAAAGGCGCATCTTGGGTATAATAAGCCCGCCGATACTTGTTTAGTTCTATGCGCAACTGCTGTAATTGCGTTTTCGCAGTTTGCCGATCCATTTTCTCACCTCCAGTTAAACTTTTTTAATTGGAGCAAATTCTGCTAATAGCCGTTTAATACCTTCTTGCTCAAACGCCACATCTAATTCGGCATTCTCCCCTTGACCCATGACTTTAACTACAGTGCCAGGACCCCATTTTTTATGTTCAATCTGATCACCGACTTGCCAAGCCACTTTACCCGCGTCTGTCTTGCCGACGACTTGCGCTCCTGATGTATGCGGTGCGTGTGAAGACCGCTGAAAACGCCTTGGGGTAAAGGGATAATCATTATTGATCCGATTAGTGCTTGTAGCTGGCCTTGTGGTTTGTGGTTGATCTAATAAGTTGACCGTAATTTCTTGAATAAAACGGGAAGGCTGATTTGCCTGTGATTTTCCATAGAGCATCCGGCTAAAGGTATTAGTGAGATATAGCTTGGTTTGAGCGCGCGTAATACCCACATAAGCTAAGCGCCGTTCTTCTTCTAACTCATCAGGGTCATTTAATGCGCGTGAAAGCGGAAAAATTCCCTCTTCCATCCCTACTAAAAAGACTACCGGAAATTCCAAACCCTTGGCTGCATGTAAGGTCATTAACGTTACTTGTTCTTGATTGTCTTCACTAGCATCTTCACTGCTGACTAGAGCTAAATCCGCTAAGAAATCATTTAAAGGATCAGCTTCTTCATCTTCCGCATCGTATGACTGATCGAATTGTTGCGTTACAGTCAGCAACTCCTTGATATTTTCTAAGCGAGTTTGTGATTCTAAAGTGTTTTGCTTTTCTAAATCTGCCTGATAGCCGCTTTGTTCTAAAGTAGCTGTCATTAATTCAGTAATCGTTTGACCGCCACGATGACGAATTAATAAATCAATCATCGCTGCAAACCCTTCAAATTGGCGCTGGGCACGACTTGTTAAAGACGCTTGACGGGCTTGACGGGCAGCTTGTAATAAGCTGAGATGATTTTGAGCAGCAAAATCTTGTAGTTTTTCTAAAGAAGTTACGCCAATCCCGCGTTTAGGCGCATTGACGATCCTCACAAAGCTTAAAGAATCCTGTGGATTAGCGATTAACTGCAAATAAGCTAAAACATCTCGAATTTCTTTACGATCATAGAATTTATGTCCGCCGATAATTTGATAAGGAATATCTGCCTTTAATAAACTATCTTCAAAGATACGCGATTGTGCATTAGTCCGATATAAAATTGCAAAATCAGAATATTTTAAGTGTTCGTTTTGACAGCGTTTTTGAATTTGATTAATCACAAAGAGTGCTTCCGAACGTTCGTTATCAGCCCGAAAATAAGTTATTTTTTCACCCTCATCATTATCAGTCCATAACTTTTTGGGCTTACGATAATTATTATGACCAATCACGGCATTAGCCGCAGCTAAAATGTTTTTAGTAGAACGATAATTTTGTTCCAATAGAATTGTTTGAGCTCGTGGATAATCTTTTTCAAAGTTCATAATATTATCCATATTAGCTCCACGCCAGCCATAGATACTCTGATCACCATCACCAACAACACAAAGATTTTGATACTTTGCAGCTAAGAGTGCCACCAGACGATACTGGGCATCGTTAGTATCTTGGTATTCATCAACATGAATGTAGTGGAATTTTTCTTGATAAGTCTGTAAAATTGCAGCATTCTTTTCAAATAATTCAATAGTCTTCATAATTAAGTCATCAAAATCCATGCTTTGGCTTTCAAATAAAGACTGTTGATAAGCTTGATACACTTTTGCGGTCGTTTGTTCAAAAGGAGTCTGGGCTGTTTTTGCGTAGTCTTTCGGCGTCTGTAATGCATTTTTAGCTTGGCTAATTAAGCCCAAAATGGCCCGTGGGTTATCCTTTTTAGGATCGAGATTCATCCGCTTTAAAATTTGTTTCACTAAAGTTAATTGTTCTGAAGCCCCAGTAATACTAAAGGCCCGATTATAACCAATTGCTTCAGCTTCTTTACGCAAAATGCGCGCACACATCGAATGAAAAGTTGATACCCAAGTTCCATGAGCATTTTCGCCTAATAGTCGGATAATACGCGTCTGCATTTCCCGGGCTGCCTTATTGGTGAAGGTAATAGCCAAGATATGCCACGGCATTACCTGCTTTTCCTCAATCAAATAAGCAATCCGGTGCGTTAAAACTCGCGTTTTGCCACTACCAGCGCCCGCTAAAATTAACAAAGGACCTTCAGTGGTAGTAGTGGCCCTTTGTTGCTGAGCATTTAATCCCTTTAGAATTGCGAGTTCTGCCATTTAATCTTCCTTTTCTTAACTGAAATAATTTTAACTGATAAATATCACAATCATCATTATAGCAAAATCACCATCAGATTACAGGGGCAATCACCTACCTCATCTAGCAAAAAACAGAACTGACCCAATTGGTTAAGTTCTGCTGATGATTGTCATTTTTATTCTAAGCCGACACGTTGAAAAATATCATTCACATGCTGCAAATGCCAGTGGTAATCAAAGGCATCATCTAAATCTTGCGTAGACAGGCGCTGAGTAACTTGTTGATCAGCTTCTAATAATTGCCGAAAGTCTTCGTGATTTTGCCAGACTTGTGCAGTTAACGGCTGCACAATGTCATAAGCAGCTTCTCGACTTAATCCCTTTTGGATTAATTTTAACATCACGCGTTGCGAGTATATCAACCCATGTGTCACTTGTAAATCAGCGGCCATTTTTTCTGGAAAAACTGTTAATTCTTGAACAATTTTTGTAAAACGCTGCAACATATAATCTAAAATTTCCGTAGAATCTGGTAAAATAATCCGTTCAGCTGAACTATGGGAGATGTCACGTTCATGCCATAATTCAATATCTTCTAAGGCTGTAAAGACATGTCCCTTAATTACGCGCGCTAGGCCAGTAACATTTTCCGAGCCAATGGGGTTACGCTTATGTGGCATTGCTGAAGAACCTTTTTGTCCTGGAGCAAAAAATTCCTCTACTTCTCGGACTTCTGTTCGCTGTAAGTGGCGGATTTCTAGTGCAAAGCGTTCGATGGCAGCCGCGATTAAAGCTAATGTCATAATATATTCTGCATGTAAATCCCGCGGCAAAACCTGTGTGGAAATTTCTTGGGGATGAATCCCCAAAATTTCACAGACGATTGCCTCTGCCTGGGGTGAAATATTAGCAAAAGTCCCAACTGCTCCACTAATTTTACCTGCTTCCACACCCCGAGCTGCATGTTCAAAACGTTCTTGATCGCGCTTAATTTCAGAATACCAATTAGCTAAGACGAGGCCAAAAGTCGTGGGTTCAGCATGTACCCCATGAGTACGTCCAATCATCACAGTATTTTTATATTGACGTGCCTTTTGAGCCACAGTATCAGCTAAAGCTTGTAAATCTTGGCGCAAAATAACATTGGCTTGCTTTAGTAAATAGCCATAAGCAGTATCCACAATATCTGTTGATGTGACACCATAATGAATCCACTTTTTTTCTGGTCCTAAACTTTGTGAAACTGTCCGCGTGAAAGCCACCACATCATGTTTCGTGATTTTTTCCATCGCTAAAATATCTTCAACTTGAAAACTAGCATGGTCTTTAATTTTTTGAAAATCAGCATCTGGAATCACTCCCAGTTGATTCCACGCCTGATCAACAGCTATTTCTACATCTAACCAGGCTTGATATTTATTTTGATCGCTCCAAATATGTGCCATTGGCTCTTTTTGGTAACGTTTAATGACCATTTCTACACCTTCCAAATCTTGGTTGCATTAATATAGTGCTGTAATTTTTGATAATCGCTGCCCAAAATAGTAACTACTCCTAAGTAAGGATTTAAAGCATCATGCTCTAAGCGCTCAGGAATTAAATTCAGCTGCCATTGGGGATGTTTTTGTAATTCAGCCACAACTAAAGCTAAATTATCTCTAGTTACTACTAAATTACAGCCTGCACTTAAAGGCTGCAAGTGTGGTAAGGGCCAATTACAAACTGATCGTAAAAATAATTCTTCTTGGGAATATGGCGTGAGTGCTTGGTAAATTGACGCAGCAAAGACCGTTCCACAATATATTCGTTCCACATAAAGTGTATCAGCTGCAGTCGTACAAAGCTTAATAGCCATTAAGCCCTGAAATTCAATACTCTGGGCAATAGTATGTGCAATTTCATTAATTTCCGTTTGTAAAATTGAATCGGAAGTATCGGCTACCAATGCTGTATGCAGCCAGCGATCTTGTGACGTTAGCTGAATAATTGGATAGGTCATAATTTGCTGCTGCCAATCTTTACTGACTAAAATTACATATTCATGCTTGATATCTAGTAAAGATTCCAGAATGAAAGAGCCTTGTGGAACCTGATAGCGATCCACTTCTGCTTGATTTTGAAAAATTACACCGTCAATAATACCGACATCTTTTTGAATTGGTTTTAAGATACAAGGAAAACCAATTTCTTGGACAGTCTGCTGTAAATCAGCATTATCGACAACTGCAGCAAAAGGAACAATATTTAAGTTATGATCGTTCAGAAAACTTTTTTCTAAATAACGGTCCTGAACTAAATCCAAAATCTCAGTTCCCTGAACTAATTTTTGCGAGCCCGCAATTTGTGTTAATTCATCTAAATGAATGTCTTCATTGTCATACACAACTAAATCTGACTGAGAGAATAATCGCTGTAAATCAGCCGGATTTTGCAAAGAGCCAGCTAGCAGCTGCACATCTTCATGGTTTGCTAGTGCACTATGATCTGCTAAAATCATTACCTTAAAACCCATTTTTAGTGCCTGCTGCGTTAAGTTAAAGGCTGATTGGCCGCCGCCAATAATGCCAATTGTACTTGCTGGACCCAAAACATTCATTACTTTTCCCCTATTCTTCTTCAAACACAACTTGACCGTCTTTAAAGGCCTTAATCCTCGCCAACGATAAGATTGGAATATTCTGTTGATCAATTAGTTGACGTCCCTTTTGGAAGGTTTTTTCAATGACAATGCCAATACCTTCCAAAGTAGCTTGTGACTGCTGGATAATATCAGTTAAACCAGAAACAGCTTGGCCATTAGCCAAAAAATCATCAATAATTAAAACATGATCTTGACTATTCAAAAAATTCTTGGAAATGCTGATTTTGTTAGCCGTTTTTTTGGTAAAAGAATACACATCAGCCACATACATATCGTTATTCATAGTAATAGATTTATGCTTACGGGCAAATACCACCGGTTTTTGAAATGCTAAACCGGTCATCACAGCAGGCGCAATACCAGAAGATTCCACGGTTAAAATTTTGGTAATGGGTTTAGTTTTAAAATATTCATAAAATTCTTGGCCCATTTTTTGCATTAAAACTGGATCAACTTGATGATTTAAAAAACTATCGACTTTTAAAACGTCAGCTCCTAAAACGCGACCATCTTTTTTGATACGAGCTTCTAATTCTTTCACGATTATTCTCCTTCAAAATATTTGACTTTAATCTTAATTTTAACAGGAACATAAAAACTGTAAAGAAATTTCATCGGGTATCATAACGATCCAAATGGTATTTTTGAATTATTTTAATAATCTTTTGGGTATAATCAGGATCAGTGGCATACCCATCACGCTGCAAATTATTGGCTGCATCTAAATAATTAGTCGAGGCCAAAACATGCTGGTATTGCTGCTTATTCCAAGTGGTGCCATTGGCTAGTAAAGCAGCATGATCACGAATTGATTCTTCAAAATTAGGATATACTCGAAAGCTGGCCGAAATTGTTGTCCAGCTGCCATTTTCATATTCTTGAGTTTTTAAGACTTGAGAATTTTGTGGATCATCGCTTTTAACACCAAATAAGTTATGATACTTACTAGCTAGTTGGCTTTGACCCCAGTCACTTTCTAAAATAGCTTGCGCAATAGTAATGCTTGGTAACCCGCCGTAAACTTGACTGTACTTAACTGCAGCCGGAGCCAAGTCCTGAATAAATTCTTGATGCTGCTTTTCAATAGTCTTCACTTGAATAGGGGGCTGAGCGACAGGTGTTAGTTGGCGAATAAAATTCTTAACCATCATAAAGGCTATGATTACTGCTGTCAGAGCGACAACACTAGCAATTATCGTTGTTAGTCTTTTTTTTTGACGCTTAGTAATTAATCTTTTTCTCACCAATTTTGACCTCACCTATAAAAGTAACTTAATAATACCATTGAAATGAGTCCAAAACACAAAAAAACCAGCCTTGCGGCTGGTCAAAAGCTAATAATTGACTATTAATCTTTGTCCACGTTAACAGCTTGAGGTCCACGGTCGCTTTCTTCAATATCAAAAGTAACTGCTTGACCTTCTTCAAGAGTTTTATAACCGTCACCGTTGATAGCTGAGAAATGTACGAATACATCGCTGCCATCTTCACGAGTAATAAAACCATAACCTTTTTCTGCGTTAAACCATTTTACTGTTCCATGTTCCATGTGAACAATCCTCCTAAAAACTACTTTTTGCATTTCTTTGTGGCGCTGGAAGCTAGTTACACATGAACCATCGAACCAAGACCATTCAAAAATACAAGTTCATAATAACACGTCATTAAAAATATAGCAAACTATTTTTAAAAATTTTATAGCAATTGAACAATTATCATTGTTGACCATAGTGCACTCATGATGAGTGATAAAACCCGTAAAAAAATAGACTTAAGACCATAACATGTCCTAAATCTATTTTTAATGTTTAAGCTTAATGCGGGTAAGAAGACTCGAACTTCCACGGAGATTAACTCTCCACAAGATCCTTAGTCTTGCGCGTCTGCCAATTCCGCCATACCCGCAATCAATACTTAAACATTGTAATATTAAAAGAAGATTTTTGCAAGTACAATTTTATAAGTACTTAACTAATTTGGTTCATTCTGATAATATATTTGCTGATTTTATCTAAAATTTGATCTTGGGACTGTTCTGAAGCCTGAAAAGCTGCCAAATCTACAGTACGGTCATCTTTCATGCTATCGATCATGTCTTGACACGCTTTGACATATTCTTGAAAAGCCTCAACTAATGATAAATGAACTCCCATAATCCTGGCTGGTGCTTGAACAGCTTGTAACTTCTCCGTTAAGCGGGCGTAATCATCGGTACCCTTTTGAAAATCACCTTGAATTTTTAAATACTCTGAAGATTTCATTTCAGTCAAATTGCCAGCAGCTAAAGCCGCTTTAATTTGTTCAAACTTAGGATTTAAATCTTCTTGAATTTCTTGAGTCTTCTCCATTACTTCATTTAGTATACGAGCATAAGTAACAGCACGTTTTTGGGCTCGGTTCATCTTTATTCTCCTTTATCTAATTTCATCAAAAACAGTATAAGGCAAACGTCTTTTATGAGCAGTTTTTTGATACCATGCTTCAATTTTTTCTGCTGCCTGAGGAGCAATGTCCTTACCTTCTAAATAATCATCAATATCTTGGTAACTAACGCCTAAGGCCTGCTCATCAGCGAGACCGGGGCGGTTATCTTCTAAGTCGGCAGTTGGTGTTTTCGTTATTAATGCCAAGGGTGCTTTTAAATATTGCAACAGTTGGCGACCCTGTCTTTTATCTAAGCGAAATAATGGCGTTAAATCGGCAGCTCCATCACCATATTTAGTATAAAAGCCAGTAATATTCTCTGCCGCATGATCCGTGCCCACAACTGCACCATGCAGGTCACCTGCTAAAGCATATTGAACAATCATTCTTTGCCGGGCTTTAATATTACCCTTATTAAAATCTGAAATTGTCATATCTGAAGATTCAATGCTTCTTACAGTGGCATCGACGGCTGGCTTAATATTAACCCGCATAACTTTATCGGGTGCAATCCAGTCGATCGCTTTAAGAGCATCAGTTTCATCAGCCTGTTCACCATATGGCAAACGTACTGCAATAAATTGATAAGCCGAATTATGAGTTTGCTGTCGCAGTCTTTGCACTGCCAGCTGACATAAACGTCCTGCTAAGGTCGAGTCTTGTCCGCCAGAAATTCCTAAAACTAAAGTTTGTAAATGATTTTTTAACAAGAACTCTTGTAAAAATTCCAGAGAACGCTCTACTTCAATAGCAGGATCAATCTGGGGCTGTACTTTTTCATAAGCAATTATTTGCTTTTGTAAAGTTCGCATGATCTTCTCCTTATTAATTAATCAGCGGTTCCTAAAGCTTTTACTTGTTGATGGACATATTCAATGTATTTCATTTTATGATTATATAAACGTTTGGATAAATCAACCGGATAATCTTGAGGGTTCAAATCCCGCTTATACTCTTCCCAAAGTGAGTCTAAACTTTGACGACAATAAGTGCGAGTTTGCTGTAAGGTTGGCATCTTATAAATTAAGCGGCCATTTTCAAAAATTGGTTGTAAAACTGGGCGGGCTTTAAAGTTAGTGATCGTCTTACTAATATAGGTGTAGTGAGGGTGAAACATATGCAGCTCCTGAAGCTGGTTTGGATCTTCACCCTTTAAAGTGACATAATCTCCTTCTGATTTATCATCTTTAGTCGAATTAGTGATCCTCCAGACTTGCTTTTGACCGGGGGTACTGATTTTTTCGACATTACTGGAAAGTTTCAATGTATCCAGCATATTGCCATGGCTGTCTTCAATAGCCACCATCTTATAAACAGCTCCTAAGGCTGGCTGATCATAACCAGTAATTAATCTTGTTCCCACACCCCAAGTATCGATTTTGGCACCTTGCATCTTTAAATTTTGAATTTTATTTTCATCTAAATCATTAGAGGCAACAATTTTGGTATCAGGATAACCGGCAGCATCTAATTTTTCCCGCACACGCTTAGAAATATAAGCCATATCGCCTGAATCAATACGTACACCGCGAAAATTAATTTTTGTACCCATTTCTTTGGCAACTCGAATGGCGCTCGGTACACCACTTTTTAAAGTATCATAAGTATCCACTAAAAAGGTGCAATCATGATGCGTTTGCGCATAGGATTTAAAAGCTTGGTAGTCATTTTGATAATATTGAACTAAAGCATGCGCATGAGTACCAGCTACCGGAATGCCAAAAATTTTTCCTGCCCGGACGTTACTGGTTGCGTCAAATCCAGCAATATAAGCCGCTCGTGCGCCCCAAATTCCGGCTTCTAATTCTTGAGCTCGTCTAGAGCCAAATTCTAATAAAGTATCATTGCCAGCAGCAGACTTAATCCGTGATGCTTTGGTTGCTATCAAGATTTGATAGTTTAAAATGCTTAAAATAGCTGTTTCTACTAATGAACATTGATCAATTGGTCCTTCAACCTGAAATATCGGCTCATTTGCAAAAATCAAATCCCCTTCTACCACGGAATTAACATCACAGCTAAAGGTTAAGCTTTTTAAATACTGCAAAAATTCCTCATCAAATTCTCCATACTCCCGCAAATAAGCAATATCGGTCTCAGTAAAATGAAGGTTTTGTAAATATTCAATAGCCTGCTGTAATCCCGCAAAAATAGCATAACCACTATTAAAGGGGTTTTGGCGAAAATAACATTCGAAAACAGCCCGTCTTTTATTAATTCCCTTTTTCCAATAAGTATACATCATATTTAAAATGTAATAATCAGTGTGTAAAGCCAAGCTATCATCTAAATGATTATTTTTCATGATCTTTCCTTTCTAATCGTTATAAATCCTGATAAATATCCAATAAAGCCTCTGCCAGATTTTCACTAGAAAAATGCTGCGAACAATATTGATAAAATTTTTGTCCCAATGGCCGCAATTGATCTTGTTGCCATTTTTGATAAGCCGCTTCCAAAGCCAGTTTAAGTTGAACAACACTTTTAGGAGGAATAACCCAGCCAGTATCATCTTGGACAATTTGACCACAAGATCCAACATCAGTCGTCACAGCAGGGATTCCTTGATTAGCCGCTTCCAAAAGAACCAGCGGAAAACCTTCAGAATTAGAAGTTAAAACAAATAAATCCGCCTGTTGATAATAAGGAGCAGTGTCATCTTGAAAACCCACAAAATCCACCTGTGATTCTAGCTGTAAATCTCTTACTAATTTTTGTAGTTTTATCTTTAAATTACCATCCCCCACAATCTGTAAACGAAAATTAAAGTCCACCTGCGCCAAAGTTTTTAATAATAGTTCCTGATTTTTAACAGGCGTCAACCGAGCTACATTAGCTAATGAAAAAGGCTCATGACGCAGGGTCTGTGGCACTTGTGGGGCAAAATCCATGGCATTAAAAATCGGCACCATTTTCTCAGCAGTAATTCCAAGCTTGGTTAATACTGGCTCAAACCTTGGTGTAATCAAAATCAGGCGTTCAGCTTTTTTTAGAGATTGAATATTTAATTTGGTTAATATATTACCCTTCAAATTATCTGCAAAATCAATATTTGGATCACTATGAACCGTTGCCACCCATTTAGCAGCAATATCGTTATGGATCAAACTCATAATAAAATTAGCCCGAGGCCCATGAGTGTTCACCACGTCAATATTATTATCGTTGATAAATTTGCGTAGACGTCCTACAATTCTTAAATCAAATCGTCCTTCCTGATTCATGATGGTAGTGGGAATATGAGCTTTTTGTGCCCAATCAGAAACTGGACCCTTTTCAAAAACTAACAACTGGGTATCAATCTTCTTATTCAAAAGTGCCTGCAATAAATTTATTAATATTGTACGCCCTCCGCCAGATTCATTACCAGCATTTACCTGTAAAATCTTCATAAATATTCCTCGCATTCAATTGTCTAAAACTGTTGTTTATCGTACACTTAGTATATCAAATAAGGAGAACAAGATAAATTTGAGTAAAACAATTACAATTTTAAATTTACCATTTATTAACACTACAAACCAAGAATTTATTAAAACTCTGCAATCACGGCTGCAAAACCGGCAAAATACCTTCATTG
>NZ_SCHP01000021.1 GCF_013607485.1 Bombilactobacillus bombi | reverse complement strand
TTAAAAGTCATACAGCTTAGTTTAAGTCATATTACATTGAAATTAAATCTAACAAGAATAGTTTTTATAGTTTGATTTAGGATTATTGACATGAGTGGTACTAATTCATTCTTTTACAAACAAACGAACCGCCAAATGGGCAGTTCGTTCATAAAACAAGCAATTTACTCTTGGTTAACCATAATTTAGCAGTAACTATAAAATATCAAAACTAACTGTAATTAAGAAAAGGTAGTGGAAATTAGAAAGACAGTGTTTGGCATAGTAATTGTGTTCTTCAAAATTTCAATAATATGAAAAAACTAATATTGGAATATAACACAACATTTCCTATCTCTAGGGTAAAAGTCAATAATTTAACATTATAGTTATTTTAAAAATAGCGATTGCTACCCTTCTTTAACTTTTCTAAGCAAACAAATAATAAATTTAAAAGTTTAGGATAAATACAATTTTTTGATTATGCTATTCGAATTAATTATATAATGTGCTTAATCATTATTCTGCATTTTTATACTTCTCACTGTTATCAAGTTTCTAATGAGAAACATTTAGTAACAGTTTTGAAATTATAATGATAATTGTTATAGCAGAGAATAATTTAAAATCAAGGTTTTCATAAAAAGACAATCCCATATCTGTTAAAAAATGACGATTATACGTCAAAAAATAACGTTTATAAAAATTCAAACTATTTTTTAACCAGCAAGTTATTATATAGACATAAGCTAATTAACTTATTCAAACAATAAAAAGGAGCTTAATAATATGTCTGTCTTAAGTAACTTTAAAACTATTAATCAGGAAACGTAATTGATGGTAAATCTCATCATAATAACTTTTGGCATGTTGGTGACGCAATAGGTAGCTTTCTAGACAATCTTTTTAATTAATTGAATTTTATTTTCCATCTATATATACATATACAAACAAATAGAAATGGGGGAGCAAAATGAAAAATAAATTATCAAAACGCATTAAGAATGCTAAGCCAAAGTCAAAATGGCAAAAAGTTGCCTAATTTTACTGTACTATGTAATTGTAGGTATAATTTAAATCAATTTAAGAAGCTTAATGACAATAATCTTTTAAATTTTATAGGTGGTAAAAAGCATTGGTATCAATGGTTCATTGATATGTCCAACGGCATAAATAGTAAAGGACATAGATTCTGGTAAAAGATACAAATAACCTTAGTGTTATATTTAGTTACAAAAAAGAGTGGAATGAATAATTGTTCCACTTTTTTTGTAATGTCCAATAATTACAATATTAAAAAACCAGCTATATGGCCTAATACTTTTGACAAATACAATATCTGGAAAATGATAATCAACAATAATTCTTTTTTGATACTGTCACATGCTTTATTTTTAATCTATTACGTTAATATTTAAAAAACTAACGTTTATAAAAGTTATCACTTAAATCACTATGCTTATGCTAACATTTAATACATAGAGGAGGAGATTACCATGTTAAAACAATTACAAAAAATTCAGGGAGGATCAAGTTTTCAACCGCGATCTTTTGCAGATAGAAATGATAGCTTTTTTATTAAATGGCAACACTGGTTCCACAAATAATATGTCCTTATTAGCATGAGGAGGTGAGCAAGTGAATATTATTAGTACGCAAGCCGATTTAGTAGAAAATATAGTAATTGTCTTCTTAGTTATTTTAATAACAGCTATATTAAACAACAAATATAAAAAAAAATATTTATTTAGTTACTTAATAATTTTAATAATTAATAGTTTAATTGGTCTTTTAATTGAAAACTTGAATTTATTTATTTGGTTTATAGCAACATTAATATTTCAAAAGTTACAAATGAAAAGATTAGACTATAAATTTTTAAATAATAGATTAATAGCTATGATTATTATACTAATAGTAGGTATAGTTGCTAATTGCATAGAAACATTTTTGGGATTTTTTACTAATATGTTTTTCAATATTGAATATAGCAATGATATATCTGCATATATCTGTGTCTTATTATATTTTATTATTTTAGCTATTTTGGCTATTTATGCGCATAAGCATGACAGTGTTATATATGAGATATCGCATACTATACAAAATTTAAATTTAGAAAATGGGATATTTAAAATATTATTTTTCTTATTTTCTTCTATCCTTGCTATCTTGATAATCAGTCAACAAATAAATATTACTAATATTATCAAACTTCCCTTGCTGATTATTTTTATTGTCTTTGTATCCTTAACTTTTATTCAAGTGTTTTCTTTTATTCAATCCTACAGTTATCGCCAACAAGCCGAAGCTAAGATTGCTCAAAACCAACAATTACAAGAATATCTCCAAAACATGGAGCAACAATACCAAGAATTACGCCACTTCAAACATGATTATCAGAATATGCTGTTAGCTCTAGAAGGCTTTGCCAAAAATGATAATCAACAAGAATTTAAAGATTATTATCAACAACTTGTGCAACAACAACCACATACTGAAAATTTAGACAGTTTAACTATTGCCCATATTGATTACTTAAAAAATGAACCGCTGCGGGGATTAATCGTACAAAAGTTTTTTACCGCTAAACAAAAACAGATTAAATTACAACTCGAAATCACCCAAAATATCAAGATTAAGAACCCGGATATTCTTTCAATCATTCGCATTCTAGGCATCTTGCTGGATAATGCGATCGAACAGACCACTAAAGAAACTGAAAAAGTCGTTCAGTGTGCCTTTAACTATATCGACAATAAAGTAATTGAAATTACTATTGCCAACCCCGCAACTAATTTGACTAACATCGATCAGTTATTTACTAATGGTTATACCACTAAAAAAGGACACCAGGGATTTGGCCTGACCAATGTGCAAAAACTAGTTAAGCAAAATAAAAATTTATTTTTAGAAACTGAGTTATTAGACCAGCATTTAACTATCACAATTATGATTACAGGAGAAGAATAATGTTTCCTATTTATCTTTTAGAAGACAATCAAGAACAAAGAAATACCTACGCTCAAGTAATTAATGACACCATTATGATTAACGAATTGCCAATGCAATTAGTGTGTCAAACTGATTCACCTAATGCACTTTTAGAAGCTATGGCTCATAATTATCAAGGACTATTCTTTTTAGACATGGAAATCGAAAATCAAAAAGATGCCGGACTTCAGACCGCTATTACTATTCGTAAGCAAATTCCGGCAGCTCATATTGTTTTTATCACCACGCATGGTGAATTATCATTTCTGACGCTGGAAAGAAAAGTAGCACCCTTAGATTACATTTTAAAAGATTATGGCAGCGATCATATTAAAACTAATATTCGTGAAGATATTCTGAAAACTAATGACTTAGTGAAATCTGGCAAATACAAAAAAGAAAACCTCTTTACTTACCATATTGGTCCGCGTTATTTTTCCCTACCTATCTCTGAAATAGTTTATCTCAATACTTCTAAATTTAATCCTGGGAGAGTTCAATTACATGCTCTTAAAAAGGAATCTGAATTTATTGATAATCTTAATGAGTTAGAAAAGAAATACCCTATGTTTTTTCGCAGTGATAAAAGCTATCTAGTTAATTTAGACTTATTAGATCATTTTGACAGCCAAAAGCGTGAAATCCATTTTATTAATGGCAGCGTAGCTTATGTTTCTGTTAGAAAAGCCCGCGAATTAGTTAAACTTTTAAAATAATATTTTAGTTAGCGCACTATAAAAATTTATATATTCAATCAAACAGCATCTTAAAAAGCCTAGACCAACCCTGATCTAGGCTTTAGCTTGTAAATAGGACAATAATTATAATTCAAATTCCAGTAAAATAGGCAAATGATCTTGACGTTCCCCCGTAGCTAGAGGCCGCACAGCTTGCACTTTGTCAGCTAATTGATTGGAGACTAGCCAATAGTCAATTCGCCAGCCTGAATTGTTCTTTTTGCTGGTTTTAACTCGCTGAGGAAACCAGGTGTAAATACTTTGCTGCTCTTGAAAATACCCAGCTGCCTGTGGATACAAATGTCGAAAACTATCGGTAAAACCGGCCGCTAATAATTGCGAGAATTTTTCCCGCTCTTCATCAGTAAAACCCGAGGCTTGATGGTTATTTTGAGGATGTGCCAAGTCTATTTCTTCATGAGCCACATTAAAATCACCACAAGCCAATACAGGTTTGGTTTGATCTAATTGAGCTAAGTATTGCCGATAGCAATCATCCCAAATCTGTCTTAAAGGTAAACGGTCTAAATTTTGCCCAGAATTGGGTGTATATACAGTAGTCACAAAGAACTGTGGAAATTCTAAAGTTAACATCCGCCCTTCATTATCTAATGGCTCAGGAGCTCCTATTTGCGGATAGGTGACTTGGGGCTGGGGCAAAGACTTATGATAAAGCATCATAGTGCCCGCATACCCCTTACGTGCAGGAGGCTGGGAAGAATTGTAAACTATCGTATAATCAGGAAATTGTTGCTGTAAAAGTTGAAGTAATTTTTGCACCTTATTATTATCAGCTGGCATTTTGGTTTCTTGCAAAGCGATTATCTGCGGCTGACGTTCAATAATCATTTTTAACACGGCACGTGTCAAATCGGCCCGGAGGCTTTTTCCCGTCAAGGCAGCATTAAGTGAATCAATATTCCAACTAATTAGTTGATATTTCATAGCTATCTCCTTTTTATCAGCGACCAATCCAATAACCCGCAATCATTGCAAACGCCAAAATTATTAAGACAAACGTGGTGATATAAACATACAAATAATCTTTTTCTTTTAAGAAAGCATAAATCGACACTACCACCCGTAGTACTGGCGTCAAAATTAGCAAAAATATGCCCAACATTAAAATGGCATCCGGTTTAAATTGCAGCAACCCGCGGCCAATCGCAGCAAAAGTAGTAGGAAATTGCGACCCATATCCACCATTGCCCTGAATAAGCAGCAAAGCTAGCCCAATAATCATAACGGCCACTGAAATAATAACACCTACGCGTAAAATCTTACCAATAATTAATTCAATTTCATTCATTTCTTGCTTATTCATCTAAATCGTCACCCCAAATCCCTTGAGTACCATCTGTAAACCTAAGTACAGTAAAATTGGAATAAAAATAATCCGAATCACTTTCGGCTGCAAGTGCTGCATGATCCGACTACCTATTACCGCCCCAAAAACGACTCCTACTGCTAACGGGACTGCAATATGAGGAACAATTGTTCCATTAAAGAAGTAAACTGTAGCACTAGCTGCCGCTGTAACTCCCATCATTAAATTACTTGTAGCACTAGATGGCTTAAGTGGCATTTTCATAATGTTATCCATCGCGATTACTTTAAAAGCCCCACTACCAATCCCTAATAATCCGCTGGCTAAACCAGCTCCTAACATCATTAAAAAGCCACCTGGAACATTTTTGACTTGGTAATTGACTTCTTCTTTGGTCGCTTTGTCATAATAACTACCATCTAAGCGCAATTTTTGTGCCAGATAATCAGCCTTGACATTAGTAGCAGCGTCATTTTTTTGCTTACCCCGCAACTTTTTAATCATGGTATAGCTGGAATTTAAAACTAACAAACCAAATAAAATATACAAAACAGCCTTTGGAATCACGCCGTTTAAGGCGGCCCCAGTCACTGCTCCAATAGTAGTGGCAATTTCTAAAAACATGGCCACTCGCAAATTCAACATTTCATCCTTTAAAAAAGAAATCGTTGCCCCCGAACTAGTAGCGATAACAACAATAATACTAGCTCCAATCGCATATTTAATATCAAGTCCCATCGCCACAGTTAAAATCGGCGTTACAATCATTCCCCCGCCAATTCCTAAAATAGAACCCAAAATTCCAGCTAGTAAACCCGTAATTAACATGAGAATAATACTATTAGCTGTAATCATTTCTGTGGCTCCTCTTTTCTTTGGTCTTGTTGATCATAGTTGGCTAAAGCTTGCTTTAAGTTAGTATGCACCATTTCTAAAATAGCAGCCGTTTGAACACTTAAGTGACTAGGATCTTCAGCAACCTGATCAATTCGCAAGTGAGACACATTGATATAATCACTAAAAGTCACTAGATAAACTTGCAGCTTTTTAACTTCTTCTTTATCAAAAAAATGACTAATTTTTTGATAATCTTGAAAAGGCAAATTAATAATTCCGGTCTGCAAAGCAAAACTGATTGTCATTGGTAGGCCAGTTACTACCAATTGTCCTTGCGCTAAATAGCCACTATCGACTGCTGTTTGCACTTGTTGAATTAATTGCGTAATTGCCGCTTTTAATTTAGCTTGACCTAAGCGACGGGTTAATTGCACTGTAACTGTAAAATTTTGATAGTTTTCTTGAGCAATTTGTTCTTGATATTGGGCCACAGTAATCTTCATGCGTTAACCTCACATTTCCTTATCTTGAAACCATAATACTCTAGCTGAGGTTGGGTTTCAAATTGATTAATCAGCTAATTTTGTGATAGTATGCATTTGTAGAAATTAAGGAGATGAAAGCAATGGAAAGTAAAATCGCGGAAAAATTAGCAGCTTTACCGATTATTCAGCAATTAAAAGACTATCAACCGCTATTTTGGAAAAACCCTGATTATAACCAAGATGATCCAGATTTGCCTTTCAGTAAGGAGTATATTTTTGACGCTGTAGCTCGTTGGGAACGTTTTGCCCCTTATTTGGCCGTCGCTTTTCCTGAGACTGCGGCTTTACACGGTGTAATCGAATCACCCTTAACCAAAATTCCTCACATGCAGCAAGCTTGGTCAAAATATAATGACTACTCGCTGCCTGGTAATTTATACATTAAACAGGATAATGCTTTACCGATTTCCGGTTCGATTAAATCTCGGGGCGGCATTTATGAAGTCCTTAAATTTGCAGAACACGTGGCAATGACTGAGGGCGACTTAACCTATATGGATGACTATTCTGTTTTAGCTACACCACGATATCGTAAAATTTTCTCGCATTACGGAATTACAGCCGGTTCTACGGGTAATTTAGGCTTAAGTATTGGCATTGCTGCCGCTACTTTTGGCTTTCAGACTACCATTCATATGTCCCATGATGCACGTGCCTGGAAAAAGGACAAATTAAGAGCCAATGGTGTGAATGTCATTGAACATGATGGTGACTGTAACTTTGCAGTTCATCAAGCTCGCAAACAGGCAGAAAACGATCCGCATACTTACTTTATTGACGACGAAGGTTCAAAGGATCTATTCTTAGGTTATGCTGTAGCCGCAGTAAGACTGCAAAAGCAATTAGTTCAACAACATATTCTTATAGATCAAGACCATCCGGTATTTGTTTATTTGCCTGCTGGCGTTGGCGGTAGTCCAGGTGGTGTTACCTTTGGTTTGAAGCAAATTATTGGAGCTAATATTCATGCCATTTTTGCAGAACCTACACATGTGCCATCTGTCGTTTTAGGTATGGCAACGGGATTAAATCATGATATCTCTGTTTATGATATCGGGCTGGATGGATTAACCCAAGCTGACGGACTAGCAGTATGCCGTCCTTCGGTATTAGCAGGCCGGGTTATGAAGACACTGCTTTGTGGCTGTGCTACTTTTGCAGATTCTGAAATTTTAAAATATGTCACACTCTTAGCAGATAGTGAAAACATTAAAATCGAACCATCGGCTGCTGCCGGTTTTGCCGTTATTAAGCCAACCTCACTTGCCTTAACAAATGATTACAATCTTACCAACGCTACACATATTGTCTGGTCAACTGGTGGCGACATGGTTCCCCCAACAGATATGCAAAAATTTTATGAGCAAGGCCAATCCCTGCTTAATTCAACAGCTGACTGATAACAGATAACTTTATTAATGTAAATTATCAGAACTAGGACAAAAATTTGTCCTAGTTTTTTTAATATATTTTCCAAAGTTAGAAGTTGGTTCTAAGCTTCTAAAACCAAATAGCTAACAGTATTTTTCACCGCCGATAGATCTATTTTCTTAGGTTTATTCGTTTCAACACTGTAATTTTGTGTTAAAATTAAAGCTTAGTCAAAAACTTTAAAATCAGATGAGGAGTTGTTAATAGTGTCTGAAAAAAAAGCCTTATCTCGATCTCTTTCCGCTCGTCATGTCAGTATGATAGCTATTGGTGGAACCATTGGAACGGGTCTTTTTTTAGGTTCGGGAGAATCTATTCATAAAGCGGGGCCGTTTATTTTATGTATTTATTTAATAACGGGCATCTTTGTTTTTTTAATGATGCGAGCTTTAGGAGAGTTATTACTTTCTGATACGCACAAAATTATTTTTATTGATTTTATTAAAAAATATCTTGGCAAGCGTGCCGGCTTTATTATGGGCTGGACCTACTGGCTTGGTTGGCTGGTTATTGCCATGTCAGAATTAACTGCCGTCGGTACTTACATGCAGTTTTGGTTTCCCAAAGTTCCAACTTGGATTTGGGAATTAATCTTTTTGGCCTTACTGTACTTAATTAATATTGTAGCCGTAGCGGCTTTTGGTGAAACTGAGTTCTGGTTTGCTTTAATTAAAATTGTGGCCATTTTAGCAATTATTGCAGCAGCTATTATTATGTTGATCTTTCAAGTTAAAACTAGTCGTGGACCAGTGCGTTTATCTAATCTGTGGCGCTGGGGAGTTTCTTCCGGTAACTCTTGGCAAATTATTGCTGCTTTTCAAATGGCATTCTTTTCTTTCCTAGGTGTAGAATTCGTAGGAGTTTCTGCTGCAGAAACGAAGGATCCCTTTACTAACATCCCCCATTCGATTAATTCCGTAATCATGCGGATCTTGATTTTTTATATTGGTGCTTTAATGGCCATTATGACTATTCAGCCTTGGACTGATTACAGTGCAGGACATTCGCCTTTTGTACAAGTATTTTCTGGCATTGGCATTAAAGCAGCTGCTGGAATTATCAATTTTGTTGTTTTAACAGCAGCGGCTTCTTCCTTAAATAGTTCATTATTCACAACGGGAAGAATGTTATTTTCACTTTCTAAACCACAGAGCTATTTTGCGCACCTCAATCGTCAGTTAATCCCTATGCGGGCAATCACTCTTTCTACAGTAATTGTTGGTTTAGTAGTCTTTATTAACTACCTCTTTCCTGATGGTGCCTTTAAGCTAATCACTTCTGTGGCCTCAGCCGCCTTTTTAATTATTTATATATTCTTAATGTTAACCCACATCAAATACCGAAAATCTGCTGATTTTACTAAGGGTCAGCAACTCTTCCCAACACCGGGAGCACCTTATACTGATTACTTAACAATTATTTTTATGAGCATTATCTTTTTGATTTTACTTTTTAATCCGGAAACGACAATTACTACTATCATTACTATCATTTGGTTTATTTGTATTTATTTTTGGAGCTTTAGTAAATTAAATTAGAAACAGCATTCTGATAATTTAATCTTTATTAATTGAATAAGAGATTGAGATAAATATTTATCTCAATCTCTTTTTTTAGTCTTCTTTGAGGATTTTAAATTGTCAATGCTTATTTAGACATCAATTATCTTTTTAAGATAAAGCGCAATCATTCACAGGCCAAATAATTGTAATCGTTTTCTAAAAGCAATACAATTATTTTAGAGGCAGATAACTATTATAGGAGGTAATAATAATGAAAGCAGTTAGAATTTATGGTAAACAGGATATTCGAGTAGAAGATATAGATATTGCTGAACCTAAGGCAGATCAAGTTCAAATTAAAGTGAAATATTGTGGTATTTGTGGAAGTGATTTACATGCATATAGCCAAGGATTTGGTCTCCCCTTACACAAACATCCACTTACTGGTCGCCAAGTTCCAATTACCTTGGGCCACGAATTTTCTGGAGAAATAGTAAAATTAGGTAAAGATGTTACCGATTTTAAAATTGGCGACGCCGTAGCAGTAGAGCCTCTAATTGCCTGTGGTCATTGTGCTAACTGTCGATCTGGCAACTATAATCTCTGCTTAAATATGCATGCTAAAGATGGCGCTAACTTTTTAGGCTATTCTGACGATGGGGGCATGGCAGAATACGTCAACGCTAAAGCTAATTTCACTTATAAACTACCTAAAAATATGGACTATGAACTAGGTGCATTAACAGAACCTACAGCGGTAGCATATGAAGCAATCAAAAAAAGCGGCCTAATGGCCGGACAAACTGTAGCAGTGATGGGCGCGGGACCCATTGGTCTTTTAACAGCCTTATTAGCACAAACAATGAATGCAACTAAAGTTTATATTTCTGATCTCTCAGAAGAACGCTTATCTAAAGCACAAGAATTTGGTCTCACTACTTTAAATCCAGCCAAAGTGGATGTTAATGATGAAATCAAAAAAGAATTGCCAATGGGTGTGGATGTTACTTTTGAATGCGCTGGTGCGCAACCAACCTTGAATACTGCATTGCAAATCACTAGAAGAGGGGGAATCATCCAAATTGTTGCTATTTTTGGCAAGCCAGTAACCATAGATTTGAGTGCGGCCACCATGCAGGGTTACAATATTAATACTGTCTTAGCTTATAACAATTCTTTCCCATTAGTCATGGGAATGATTAACAACCACCAAGCTTTATTTAAGAAACTAATCACTAATAAATTAGGCTTTGATCAAGCAATTGAAGGCATTAAGTCCCTAGCTAGTGATAAATCCCAAGTTAAAATTATGATTTTACCTGAATTGTAATAAACATTTCAAATAATTAAAGCTGGCACAAAGCTGTCTTGAATTGTGTACTAATTTCAGCTAAGGTTAACTATCAATATTACCTTATTCTTAGCTGTAGCTAGGCGCAATTTAGATTTTCATGCCAGCTTTATTTTTTTGACTTATTTTTACTGCTAATGATAAGATAATTGAAATTTATTATTTCCGGAGGTTGACGATGAAAGGATATTTTTACTTGGCCATTGCTATTATTGGTGAAATTATCGGTACTAATTTCTTAAAAGCTACCAATAATTTTCATGTTTTTTTACCATCACTAATTTGTATCGCTTCTTATTGTATTTGCTTTTATTCACTCACACTGGCGTTGGATTCTATTCCACTCAATATTGCCTACGCACTGTGGGGAGCTCTAGGGATTATTTTAATCACAGCAACTTCTTATTTTATTTGGAAAGAACCTCTAAATTTACCCACGCTGATTGGCTTGATTCTGATCATTGTTGGTACTGTGCTTGTGCAAATGTATCATTCTTAGCCAACTATCAAATCCTTACAATTAAAAAACTGGGAACATTATTCCCAGTACTTGAATTACATAATTAACGCGGCTGATAAGGTGCTGATTTTGCTAATTCATCGATTTTATCATAAAAAGCATCCGCATGAACTTGCGTGACAAAAGTTACTTCGCGGCCTTGCTCTTCATCAATATAAGTACGTCCTGCTCCTGCTCCTTGGGTTAAAACAGCCGTTTTAACTGGTTTTGACTCAACCAATTCTGGATAATTACTGATTAAAGTGGTTAAAACATCCCATAAATAATAAGTAGAATTAGCTTCAAAAGAATGTACCAAAGAATAACCTTGACCAATTAAATCTAGTGCAGGATATTGCCGTTGACTAGCCCAACGCCAGCGTAATTGCTGAGTTAAAGGCACTTGATTAGTACTATCTAAAGCTACCATGACAATAGGCAAGGATGATTGCCAAACAGTCTGGACAGCCTCTGGATCCCAGTATGCGTTCCATTCCATTGTGCCATCAGCATGTGGTTCGGAAACATTACCTACACCATTTAATGCTCCACCCATCCAATATAAACATTCTATCTTAGCCGCAATCTCTGGTTTCATCTCTAGCGCCCGCGCTAAATCCGTTAACGGACCGGTCATAACAAGCGTCACTTTGGTAGGTGATTGCAAAATTTTGTCAATCATATCTAAATGAGCAGGTTTAGTCATCAACGGGGTGTTGATTACCTTTTTCTCATTTAAAATGGGAAAATCGTCAAATGAAAAAGCACTTAAGCGCCATTCCTTTGGGAACTGGTGCACAGCACGAGAATTGGATTTGGCCACACTAACTTGGTGCTGACGGCCACCAAAGACATCAATAATCTTACGTGAAGCAGATGCTGCCGGTTCCACATAGCCATCTGCATCTGTGACACCAACGCCTAATAAATTAACTTCCGGCATTTGCAGCAGCAATAATAACGAGACTAAATCGTCAACGTTGCCGTCATGATTAAAATAAAAATTGTGCATATTCTACCTCCAATAATTGTTATTTGCATTATACCAAAATTAATTAGCGACGCAATTGTGCACAACAATGTCATTAATGAATTTGATTAGAATCGCTTTAAAAGAAAACGAATACATTATATAATGATTCATGAAAACTAATTTGTAGATAACGAGGAGATGGCCGGAGATGGATGCAATTAGATATTATAGCCGAACTGGCAACACTGAAAAGATGGCACAATATTTAGCCGAACAGCTAGGAATCCCTGCTCAAACTATTGAACAGCCCTTGGCACAGCCAGTTACACGCTTATTTATTGGAGGTGGTATTTACAGTATGTCACCTGATAATCATTTGAAAGACTTTGTTAGAACTTTAAGTCCGGATCAAGTCCAAAAGGTATATTTATTTGGAACGGCAGGTAGTGCCTTTACGATTGAAAAAGGTCTTAGCAAAATTCTCAAAAAGCAAAAAATCCCAGTTTCTGAGAAGCATGTATTTTTACATGGTGTTATGCCAAAACTGGGCAACATTAGTGACCGCCAAAAAGAAGAAATCAAAAAATTTGTTGCAGAAATAAATGCTTGAAATCAGATTTTTTGGTATAAACACTGCTAAGTAAAGAGGTGGGGGACAATATTATCCCCCACCTCTTTGTTATTTTTTGCCTATTCCCCTACAAAATAACTGAAAGTTCCAATTTTGCAGATTATTAGCTTTAATAACAACTTTTATTTATCATTTTTTACCCGTAAAGTTACCATATTATATAAGGAGCCCGGTCCATAATCGATATGCTGCAGACGCTTATGAGTCATAAATGCTTGTCCATTTTGATAGAGCGGAATAACTCCTTGTTGCTCATTTAAAATATCTTGTGCGGCCACCATATCATGCCAACGTGCCTGTGGATTATTAGCATCTTCATTCATACTTTTAGCAACCAGCGCATCGTATTGTGGATTAGACCACTTACCACTATTATAGCTGGCAGTAGTTGTAAACAAGGTCAAAAAGTTAATCGGGTCAGGAAAATCTGCATTCCACATAGTTACCACAATATCAAAATCTCCACTCACTGAGCGGCTTAGCCGGCTCTTATATGGTACATTATTCAACTCTATTTTTAAGCCTGGAAGTTTTTCTAATTGACTTTGTAAGAACTCACTTTGTTGCTTGCTAATATCAGTATCATCCCCGACCATGGTCAATTTGACTTTCTTTTGCCCTGTTTCAGCTAAACCTTGCTGCCAAATCTCCTTAGCCTTAGTTAAGTCATACTTAGTATTCGCAGCTCCTGTTTTTTTCGTGGCTGCCATAAAGTCTTGACTCTTATTGCTAGGATTAAAGGCCATGTTTGCAGCTGTAACAGAAGTAGCGATAGAAGTCCCATTGCCTAAAACTTTTTTAGTCAGCTGCTGGCGATTAATTGCTAAAGACATCGCTTGACGTAATTTTTGATTCTTTAAAAAGGCCAGTTTCTTTTGGTTAAGCTCTAAGTAAACTGTCGAATTTTGTTTTAAAACACCATAACCTTGAGAGCCCTTCATTTGCTTGGAAGTATCACCGCTTAATTCTACCCGATCAAGTTTATTTGCTTGATATAAGTTTAAAGCGGTCGAAGCATCTTTAACAACTTGATATTTTAATTTAGGAACTTTAACTGCTTGCGCATTCCAATAACGATTGTTTTTAACCTGAGTCCAACTATTATCAGAACTATTCCAGTTAACGAATTTATAAGGTCCATTATAGACTAAAGTCTTAGCATCAGTTCCGAATTTTTTGCCCCATTTGTGAACAACTTTCGGATTTTGGGGGAAGAAGAAGTCAGAAGCCATTAATTGATTAAAATAAGGAATCGGCTTTTCTAAAGTTACCTGCAGAGTGTGTTTATCTAAGGCTTTAACCCCTAAAGTATCAACAGGTTTTTTGCCAGCAGTAATGTCTTTCGCGTTGGCTACCCCTTCATAAATATAAGCATATTGAGATTTAGTTTTAGGATCAACTGTCCGCCGCCAAGCAAAAACAAAATCTTGAGCGGTTACGGGATCGCCATTACTCCATTGAGCATTTTTCCGTAAAGGGAAAGTATAGGTTAAGCCATTATTGGTGGGCTGTACAACTTTAGTTGCCATGGCTGGTTCTAGTTTTTTACCATGATAACGATATAAACCCATCCATGGTATTAGTAATACCTTGAGCACTAACAATATCAGTCGCTAATGACGGATCGGCTGTGGCAATGACATCTTTAGACATGATACGCACAGTATCAGTTGGTGCTTGGCTTTGATTGTTGGAGCCACAACCCGCTAAAGAAGCCGCAGCAACCAATCCCAAAGAACTGACAGCCAATAATCTTTTTAATCGCATAGACCTTTCCTCCTCAGTAATAATTATAAAGAGTTTACACTGATTCTGAGCAAAAGTAAATAATTAGATTAAAATAAATTAGGATAATTTAATTTTATACATCATAATGGTAAGATACTAGTTTGTGGACGGAATAATATTAAGAGTTCCTTCAAAATCAAACCGCTGCTGGCGATAGGTGAATTTTAAGATACAGCAATTGCTAAATTTCACTCGCTGTTTAATTTCCTGCCAAGTTAACCAATTTCGCAAGAACATGAAGCAAGCTCCCCCATGACTAACTACAAGTACACGTTGATGGTGTGGCTGCTCCATAATCTCTGTCAAGGTTCGTACCATGCGTTCTTGAACTTGTAAATCTGATTCTCCCCCGTATTGGACAAAAAAATCTCCATATGAATGACGTTGCGGGTCATTTTGCGGATTAAGAATTTCACTTTGACCTTCAAAAACACCAAAGTTCCATTCTTTAAGTCCTTTTAACCGTTGATAAGGCTGAGATGTTATATATTCTAAAGTATCACAAGCACGCTCCTGCGTCGAAGCATAGGCATGATCAAAAGTTATTTGTTGGTGACGCAAATATTGGCCTACTGTTTTGGCATCCTTAATTCCCTTCGTGGTTAAGGGTGAATCACTGGCCCCTTGAATCCGATGCAAATGATTAAATAAAGTTTCACCATGCCGCATTAAATATAGCTCTTGAGTCATTGTTGTATTGCCTCCTTGAAGCGTTAATCGTCTTAAATTTTTTAATAGTATTATAATATAAGATAGAAGGGAAGTTCGATATTGAACAATGAAAAGCAACAAAGTCGCACACAGGCTTAGTAATACTTTACTTAATTACTCCTCCTATGTCATTTCTTTAGGGGGATTTTTGTTTGGTTATGATACTGGCGTCGTTAATGGCGCTTTAACTTTTATTAGCTTGCCTGATCAATTAAACCTTTCGGCAAACCTGCAAGGATTAGTCACCGCATCTTTAGTTTTTGGCTGTACTTTTGGAGCTTTATTTAGCGGAAAACTCGCGGATAAATACGGTCGCAAACTGTTATTACACACCATTGCGGCAGTTTTTACACTTGCAAGTATTGGCTGTGCCTTATCTAATAATATTATTGTTTTAAGTATTTTTCGGTTTATTTTGGGATTATCGGTCGGCTGTGCTTCCAGCTTAGCCCCTATTTATTTAAATGAAATCTCTCCCGATCATTATAAATCTACTAACATCAACAAAAATGCTATGGCTATTGTGTTTGGTCAATTATGTGCCTTTACTGTCAATGCTATCTTAGGCTCGTGGCTTCAAAACTGGCATCCCGTTTGGCGGCTAATGATGTTGATGGCAGTCGTTCCTGCCATAGTTTTGTGGCTGTTATCTTTTAATCTGCCGCAAAGTCCATTTTGGCAACTTTTGCACAGTACGCGCGAAAAAGCGCGAAAAACTTTTCACCGCTTAGGTTTCCCGCAATTTGATATTAGAGAAGCCATTTTAGCTTCCCAAAAAAAGCAACAGCATCCCCATCAGCTTCAATTCAAAGCTGTTGTTCATAATAAATATCTCTTATATTTATTTTTTTCAGGTATCGCTGTGGCCTTTATCCAACAGATTTCAGGAGTTAATATTGTCATGTATTACGGCACGACTCTTTTGGAAAAAGTGGGTATGGGTGCCCAAGCATCATTGTATGGCAATGTTTTAATTGGCTTAGTCTCCTCTTTAGCAATTACTTTAGGAACCAAACTCACTAGCCGATTTTCCCACCAGCATATTTTATTAACTGGTCTTAGTGGTAATATCGCCTTTATGCTGGCCTTAACTTTCATTATGCGCAGTTCTATCCTCAGCCAAAGCCAAACCAATATCGTAGTTTTAATACTTTTAACTGGGTTTTTGGCTACTCAACAAGGTGTTGTTAGCCCGACGACTTGGCTTTTATTGGCAGAACTATTTCCGCCAGCAGCCAAATCAACCTTCATGAGTTGGTCCACCGCCATTATGTGGCTCACAAACTTTATTATTAGTTTAATTTTTCCAGCTTTAATAGCAATCTTTGGCACTGCTGGGGTTTTCTTAGTATTCACTGCTACTAATGTCTTATGTGTTTTGCTAACGCTAATTTTGGTTAATCCCCGGCTTATCAAAATTGCTTGGCAGAAGTTTTAACAATGGCAAACTTGTAAAAAGTCTTGGATTGTCTGTTGATATTTTTGCGGCTGCGCTTCAATGCTCCGGATATGCTCTCCCTGGGCAAAAGTAGCTAAAAATTTAGGTTGCCCAGCTGCTTCATAAAGCTCTTGGGTCATCGACGGAGGCACAGTAGAATCCTTTAAACCACAGATAAATAATAATGGAACCTGTGCTAGAGAGACACTGCGCAAAGGGCTAGCTTGATGATAAGACCCCTGGCCCAAAATTTTCGACCACATTGACAATGTATGCGTCAGCCAACCTGCTGGAATTTTAAACTGACGTTTGATTGTATACTTACTAATCGCAAAAGCATCTGTATAGCTGGAGTCCGCTATTACCCCACAAACATTTGGGGGCAATTGTAGTTGCAAACTTTGTAAAACTGTTGCTGCTCCCATAGACGCACCAAACAAAATCACTCGCGAACACAAAGTTGGCTGTTGCTGCAAATAATTCAGCCAAGATAACACATCATATTTTTCTAAGTAGCCATAACTCAAATAATGACCGCCACTTTGGCCGGCAGCGCGATTATCCGGCTGTAAAACATTAAAGCCCAACTGATAAAAAAGATAGCCGATTTTATCCAAAGAATGATGATCAACACCAAAACCGTGAACAATTATCACTGTTGCTCGATTTTGGTGATTTTTAGTTAGCCAACCTGTTAATAATAGTCCATCAAAAGAAGTAATCTGCACCATTTTTTTGGGTAGCTGTACAAACTGTTGTGCCCCTTGAACGACCAAGTTAGCCTTGGAAAATTTCCGGGGCTTACTCTTTAAAGCACTGCTGTCACGTCGATGAACATAATTAAATAAACCTGCTCCACTTAACACAGGCAAGGCTAACATTGCTAATAATGTATATCGTCTTATTGGCCGCATACTTTACACCTCTTTAATAATCAAAACACCCAAAGCTACAATGATAATCGATCCAAAAATTAAATAAAATAACAAATCAAATGTCCCATGGGTTGCAATCAAGCTGCCTAAATATGGACCCACTGCCCGGCCCAAAGAACCAAAGATGACATATAAACTTTGATAGGCTCCCTGGTTTTTAGAAGTAGATAATTTGCTTAAAAGGGCAGGAATGGTGGGAAAAGTTATAGACTCGCCAATGGTTAAAATCATCATACTGGTAATATACTGCCAGTAATGTTGAGCACCAGGCAAAAAGACAAAAGAAATACCCATAATAATCAAGCCTAAAGTAATTTGATTTTTTAATTGTGTAAATAACGTTTCAACTACTCGTCCCATCAGCGGCTGAATGACAATCAAGGACATCGCATTTAAACTAAACAGCAAACTATAGTCGCGCATTTGAAAATGCTGGCTGAGCATATATAAAGACATATTGCTGTCCCATTGGGAATATCCTAACCAAACCACCAATACTGCCAAACACAAAAGACTTAAATTCCAATAAAGCTGTTGGTGCTGTAAAACCGGCGCCCCAGAGGTCGGCGTAGTGGTGGCCGCAGTTGCAGTCTGGGCAGTAACGGTTTTATTTTGGCCATCTAAAACGTGTCCCCGCCCTATTACAATTATTAAACAAACAGTAAAACACATTGCCGGTAAAAAGAAAGTCAAAAAAATGCTGCGCTGAAAAATTACACTAACCAACATCGAACCCAAAGCAATGCCAACATTGGCCGACAAATACATAATATTAAAAATTCGCTGCGAGTGCTGCCGATGCTGTTGAGCAACTACTGCCGTATATGAATTAACCGCTGTATATGCGATCCCCATACCAAAACCAATCACCGTCAGTACGATTGCATAAATAGGCCAAATATGACAAAATGAGAGCACCAAAAATCCCAGCGCCGCAATTAAGTAACCTCCAAATAAGGTCCGACGGTGGGAATAATGATCAAACAAATATCCCCCACAAGCATTACCTAACATCATGACCCCAGAATAAATCATCAAAACAAAGCCAGCAGTCACCATTGTTTCGTGGAGATTTTTAGTCATAAAAATGGTATTTACTGGTAAAATAAAACCCATAACCATATTGAAAGTTGCATTCATTAATAATAACCAACGTTGTTGTTCATCACGCAGCAATTTTTTACCCCCTTTTAGCTTCCTATTTTTAATCCTAACAAAGAAAAATTCTGATTGCCAATCATTCTTAAAGGAGCTCTTATGTTTAAATTTCGTTATCATAATTTTTTGACAATTCTGCGCTCCACCTTCCAAGATATCTATCCGATTATTCTTATAGATGCCTATTTACGGTTGATTAATAACACGCTTTTTAATCCCAATGGATTTTTTGTCAAAACTTTTCATTTAGGCTGGAAATATTCCACCTTAAATCGACTTTTTCCTCAATTAATTAATATTTTAGAGTTACTCATACTCTTATTTTTTGGTTATTTATTAACCCAAAAATTAAGCCAGCACTCGCAGCCAGATTTTAGCTTCAATACAGTTTTAATCTTGATTATTGCCAGCATCAACCTAGCCCCAGATGGTCATAATACTTGGTATCAACCTCCCATATTGCTAGTCATTTTAATCAGCTGGCTAGTAGCTAAACTCTTTAAGAAAATACCGTGGCCGACTTTACGCGTCAGCGTTGCTTTAATAGCTGGATTTGTTTTAAATCAGCTGCAACAAAGTGATGTTTTAATCAAGCTGCCAGGAATTTCTACTAGTGCTCGGCACATCAACTGGTGGGCCTTAGTGCCCCTAGTCATCGGACGTAATTTAGCTACCTGGTGTGGACTAATTAATCCTTTCGCGGAAACCAAACAAACTGTCACTACCCCAGCAGCCACAGCCAATCTTTCAGCTGCATTATCTCATCAAAGTTTATCTCATCTGCCCTTTGCCTTAAATCTCCATTCAATTTACACCAGCTATGCCTTTTTAGGTGGTATTGGCTGCACTTTAGGATTAGTCTTTGCTTTGCTAATCGTGCAAAAAGAACAACTAGTTTTACAAAATATTCTCTTAAGCTCTTTTGGCTTTAATGCTCCCTTATTGTTGCGTGTGCCTGTTTTATTTAATATACGTCTCTTAGTACCTTTTATCATCTCTCCGCTAGTGAGCATGCTGATTGGGGCGTTATTTATCTCTTTAAACTGGGCACAGCCTGCCGTTTATCAAATTTTCGCCGGCACACCAAGTTTTTTAATTAACTTCTTAGGGACTAATGGTAATTGGGGCAGTTTAGTGGCAACACTTTTAGCCATTGCCTGTTCGACAGCCATTTATTTGCCCTTCGTGAAAGCTGAGGTCAAATATGAAAACCAAACATTGGATTAATTTAATTATTCTTGCACTTATCCTTTTAGCTTTTCCTGCTTACAATGCTATGAAAACTACCGTCCACAGTGAGCGTGTTTGGCACAACTCCCGGCTTTCTCCGATTATTTTTATTCCGGGAAGTTCTGCCGATCAAGACCGTTTTGATGATTTGTTCAAACAATTACGTGCCACTAAACCACGTCATAGCGTCTTTAAAATTACTGTTTCTACCACCGGTAAAATCAAAACTACTGGAACCATCGCAACACGTGATCAAGAACCCTTTATTGTGATTGCCTTTCAGAATAATCAAGATGGTTACAATAATATTGCCAAGCAAACCCATTGGTTGCAAATTGCCATAACCTATCTAATCAAAAATTATAACTTTAATAATTTTTCGGCAGTTGGTCATTCTAATGGTGGCTTAATCTGGACTTGGTACTTAGAAAAATACTTTGATCGTAATAATCTCACCATTAATACCTTAATGACCATCGGCACGCCTTATAACTCTTTAGAATCTAATCCTAAAAATCAAACTGCGATTTTTCGGCAGTTGTATCAAGGCCGCAACAGACTTCCAGATAATTTAATAGTTTATGCCATTGCCGGTACAAAAAACTATCGTAGTGATGGTATTGTTCCGTATCAAAGCGTAGAGGCAGGCAAGTATATTTACCAAAATCAGGTCAAAAAATACACACAAATCACCGTTACTGGTGAAGGCAGTACCCATTCTAGCTTATTGGATAATCCACAAATTGCCCGCCTAATTCAAGAAAATGTTGTCGAATACCTTAAAAAACTCTTTGTCTAATAAAAAAGTCATGACCTATTTAAATAGGTCATGACTTTTTTAGGGTACTGAAAATCAGTAATTACCATTAGTTCACATCTAACAGTAAAAGCGTCCTCACAAAATCCGGTGAGTGTTAGTAAAAACTAACCTGACGTTCCCCAGCGATCACTTATAAAAGTGATCCCTCGACTCATCGCATATAATTATATTATCACTTTTGCATAGATTTAGCAATATCAATTAACACTTGAGCCACCATATAACCCATCGCAATAGCACCAATAACCATAATCACCATCAAAAATAAACGAATACTATTCACGAATTCACCGGAAACTAATGCACGCACTGCTTCATAAGCAGTTGCACCGGGAACTAATGGTACTAAGGCGGGAATATTAAATAAAGTTACTGGCATTTTTTTAGTGCGGGCAAACCAATAGCTCACCAAACCGACAATTAAAGCCGCAATTAAATTAGAAGCTACCTTTCCTGCACCAACAAAGCGCCATAAAAACCAGTACACCATCCAACCCAGCATTCCACAAATTCCACAACTCACTAAAGCTCGGCGGGGAATATTAATACAAAGTGCATATCCAATTGTCCCAGCAAAACTAAAAACTACTTGAATGATAATTTGTAAGCCTAGAGGCATTGATTTACTCCTTATACTTATAAAAGAAACCTTAAAACGACCGCAATTCCGCCCCCAATTGCTAAAGCACTTAATGTTCCAGCAACCATCCGCGACAAGCCCGAAATTAAATGACCAGCAATTAAATCCCGTAAAGCATTTGTTAAAGCTACTCCCGGAACTAATGGCATTACTGCTCCAATAATTAAATAATTAAGATTATTAATTAAATGTAACTGACGCAAAGCAACCGCCAATAAGGCGATAGCTGCTGCAGCAATAAATTCACTAATAAATTCAAGCTTTACAACATTATTAATATAATAATAAATCAAGTATCCGATCATTCCGACCAATCCAGACTGCAGAAAGTCAGCCCAATCATAATGACCAATAAATAAAATCATTAAGGTACTACTAATAACAAAAGCCCCTAATAGTTTTAATGCCAAAGAGAAGTCTTGGGTCTCACGATCAACCCGACGTAAACCTTGTTGGAGACCATCTAAATCAATCAAATCAGCAACAAATTGGCGTGATAATTCATTAACTTGGGTCACTTTTTCTAAATTAATCGAACTTTGATTAATTTCTGCCATTTTGGTATAAACAATATCCCGTGCACTAAGAAAAATACCAGTTGGTGTGAGAAAAATTTCCGGATTTACGAGACCACCTTTTTTCAGAATACGCTTAATTGTATCTTGAATCCGATACATTTCCGAGCCAGATTCCATCATAATTTTACCAGCCAAAACACCAGTATCTAATAATTGCCATATACGTTGTTTGTCCATTTATATCTCCAATTATTAAACTAAAAAAGGGTATAAAAAAAGGTTATTATCGACGATAATAACCTTCAAAAGCGTGGCAGCGTCCTAGCCTCGCAGGTAGTTTCCCACCAACTACTCTCGGCGCTGAGAAGCTTAACTTCTGTGTTCGACATGGTTACAGGTGTATCCTTCCCGCTGTCGCCACCACACTGTCTTCT